>NZ_JBHSOW010000074.1:0-12510 GCF_042656405.1 Paenibacillus solisilvae
AGTCGAACGTTTAGATTCGATTCCTGGTATAGCTACTCGAATGGCAGAACAAATCTTAGCGGAAATCGAGACGAATATTAAGAAACAGTTTCCGAGTGCTGCGCATTTATGCTCATGGGCTGGACTCGTTCCTGGACATAACGAAAGTGCCGGAAAAAGGAAGTCCGCCAAAAACGGAAACAAATATCTGAAATCTGCCTTAGTTGAAGCCGCCCATTCTGTTGCAGCGTCAAAAAATGACCTAGGTGCCATGTATAGACGTACAGCTGCTCGAAAAGGCAAAAAACGAGCTGCCATAAACGTGGCCCATGCTATGTTGAGAATAGCCTACTATCTATTAACACGTGAAGAAATGTATGTGGACCTAGGCGAAGATTATTTTGACAAACAGAAGCAACAATCTATTGTAAAGTACGCAGTTCGGCGACTAGAAAACTTAGGTTATTCTGTGACCATAACTGAAGTCTCCTAATTATTCAAAATGCCTATCTTCTTCATTTCGGGCGCAGCACCCTTTTTAAAAAATGAGTGCGCGGCGTCTTCTTTACTATTGTCTTTTTACAGTAACAGAGATTTAATTTTCATGGGAGCTTAACCGATCTCCCAAAGTATAGAACAGGCTGCCTATTATCGGCAGCCTGATGTCGCGTTTCACGCGGCCTTTTTATTTTATGGGCACAACTTCTTGTCCTTTCCAAAAGACAAGAAGTTGTATTGTATTCCAATAACGGACACAAAGAAGATACCTTCCCCGTAGTTGCTAAACTTACGGGTTGACGGCCACTTTTACATTATACAATACATTTTAATGTCCCATAATTCGGCTTTACGAGAAGCGTCCTGTACAGAATGATTACAATAATTTATGACCTGACATCATGACTAGTAAAAATCTGGAAACCATGCTATGGTAAAACCATTCCTATGAAAGCGGGTGATCGATGTGACATCAGTGTGTACGTTGACTATCGCTGGTCTAGCCTCAACAATATCGAAGGAGGTCATCAAAATATGCAACGACCCCAAATATGGCACTATGGCCTTGTCGCGCGGGCGCATGCCGAATTGTGGACGGAAGTTGGTCCGGAAGCGGCGTACTACAAGAAGCTGATCGAGACGTCCGGACAACCGGCGCTTGATCTGGGCTGCGGCGGCGGACGCTTGTTGCTCCACTTTTTGCAGGCTGGTCTGGATGTGGATGGCTGCGACTACTCGGAGGATATGCTTGCAGTCTGCCAGGAGCGAGCAGCAAAGAAAAGCCTTTCACCCCGGCTCTATGCGCAGGCAATGCACGAGCTGGATCTGCCCAGGCGCTACAGGACGATATTTGCCTGCGGAGTGATTGGTCTCGGTGGAGAGCGTCGTCTAACTATGCAGGCAATGCAGCGCTGCCATGAGCATCTACGTCCAGGCGGCACGTTTGCATTCAACTATACAGCGCGATGGAACGATCCGCCCGCTTGGCTGGCGAGGTTGCCTGAGTACAGGCGGGCTGAACCCGAGGGATGGCCCGCATCCAGTGAGCGCCAGCGCCTGGCCGACGGCACGGAGCTGGAAATGGCTGCGCGGTCACTTGAGACAGATCCCTTGGAGAACGTCGCCACCCGTCAGATGCGACTCCGGCTGTGGCACGAAGGAGACCTTATCAAGGAGGAAGTTCAGACGCAAAGGTTGGATGACTATACGAAGAACGAGTTGGTGTTGATGCTTGAGCGCGCAGACTTCAGCGACATACAGATCTTTGGAGATTTCAGCGACGAACCAGCTACCGCAGACCACCATGAACTGATCTTTATCTGCCGAAAGTAAAATCGTGGGCAAGGTAAACAGGGATAAGATATCTCAAAGCCAAGTAGATGTAATGAATAAAGTCAATACTCTCTTCCTACTGCAATCGCAGTACAAATCCGAGTCCAATCCTGATAAAAAAACCGGATATAATGCAGGATTTTATAACCTTGTCGCAGGAAGTTAAGAGCGCAATAAAATGATCTTCCTGCAGAATCAACCGAGGAGCTGCAGCTCAGCTCCTCTTTTTCGTTCCCGCTTAATTCGATGCCTGCCGGAGTTATGGAGAGTCATTCAACTATCCTGCCCGTTACTTTAATGAAAACGGCAGCTGACCATCAAGTCAGCTACCGTCGTGTCGTTCTTAAGCTATCGTCCTCCGTTAGTTACATAAGATAGCTTGCTTTTATTTTTACAAGATTTCTTTTTTCGCGTATAAAGTGAATAGGTTACCAACACTTTTTTTAAAAAACCTCCAATAATGAAAGGATATTCTTTCAAGTATTCTTATTAAAAATCTTCATCTTCGTTCATAGAAATAATATGACAATCTTCACAAACATTATCCTCGCTTAAAGTTGCTTCAGCACCACAGTCTTCACATTCACCTTTATGATCGTCTTTAAATTCATACTCTTCTTTACCTGTCCACCAATAAACGATTTTCTTTTGATCCATTTTAAAATCTCTCCTTTCTCTAAACATCATAGAAAACTCCATAACCATAGAATCTACGTAGACATAACAGCACCTCTTATACAAACCTTTATGCTAATTTTAGCATATGGTCTTATTGAACTAAACTGCCCGTTAGCGTAACGAGGCTGCCGTTCAATCCTACGGCAGCCTCGTTTTAACTATCGTTATCCATTAGTTCAGTCGTTCGATCAGATTTTGAATGTAACAAATATTTGTTTCGAGTGACTAGTACAGCTTAATACATCACATGCCTTTGTTCTTTTGCGGATTCATATGCGCATTCGATCAGACGGGTAATCCCAATTGCCGCATCAATGTCAAAGTAGGGTAAGCTTAGCTCCGTATCGGACGACACCAGCCTTACAAACTGGGCGCTTGGAAGTTCGTCGTCTTCCGGAACGTTCTCGCTCGGAACCGGCATCAAGTTTTCGTGGCCAGGCACATGTTTGGATTGCAGCAATACCCGGAAGTTGGACTTATTCGTGCCGGAAATGACCAGAATTCCCTCTGTGCCGATGATCTCCAGCAAATTATCGATGCGGTAAGAGACAAATGAGGTGTGGGAAGTACCAATGGCTTCGCTGTCAAATTCAATTATGGTGGTCGAATTTTCATCGCTTCCGGTGCCATACAGTTCATTCATCAGGCAGGTAACCTTTTTGGGCATTCCACAAAAATGCGGCAGAAGATATAATCCGTGGCAGCCCAAATCCAATGTCACTCCCCCGCCGGTTTGAGCAGGATCAAACCAGTATGTTGGAAGCATGGTTTTATCTAATGCCGCTTGATGAGCGCGTCTGAAATAGGCTGACGTCACGCGGCCGAGCTTGCCTTCATCCACCAGCGTTTTGGCGTAGCGGTATGGGCCAATGATCTTGGATTCCAGGGATACAGCAAATTTCACACCATTGTCGAGGATGGCCTTTTTGATCGCGAGACAGTCTTGTACCGTTAGAGCCAGCGCTTTATCTGTGAAAATATGCTTTTTGGCGTTGGCCGCCTTTATGATGACTTCCTTGTGCATTGCGGTGGCACACTCCACCATTACCGCATCTATATCTTTTCTGCTAAGTACGCTGTCCAAGTCGCCTTCATAAGCGACCCCGAACTGTTCGGCAAAAGCTTTGCCTCTTTCTTCATCATCATCCCAGACCACTTTTAACTCCGCTATTCCGGTCTTTAATGCTTCCTTTACAAAATTTTTGGTATGAACATGCCATGCGCCAAGTAATGCCAAATGAACCATATTTCTCGCCACCTCGTTATAAATTTTAAATTGGAAAATACAAATACTTAGCTTCTGTCCCATTTTTCGTGATTATGTCACGTTATTATGGCTTCTCCACACAACTTCTGGATTCCTTTGGCGAAAATGAACTTTTTTTATCGAATATTCAGATATTGTTAACCGTTAATCAAAAGGGAGTTTTGTGTCAATCGCGCCCTAGGATTGTGCGTCCAGACTTGAATGTGGCGAACGGAGCAAATAACCTGACGATCACTGGACACCTAAGTCGAACTGGGCAGAGCGACTACATTGCGGGCCATGGAGGCGATTCCGTCGGCATCGTGCCTTCGCGCATCCGGCAATACGCCGAACGTTCGGGTCCTCGGCAGTGAAGAGGATTGAGACAAGTCTTCAAGAGTATTATGTGCGCGGGTTCGTTGGCCACACTTCGTCTTTTTCCAACACCCGATGAACTGACTAAGCTGCAGCCTCAAGACGTAATAGCAGGCTTGAAAACACTTATGAAACGGCATTCTGGCGAGCGGAAAGCTCGAGCTCTTATCTCTCTTGCTATTCGTTCTGTTGGTTCTAAACAAGCCACGAATGCCTACAAGCTTCACTTGAAGCAATTACTCGATGAGTACGACCTTGCTTGCCTGCAACTCAGAACCGTTGAGCTGGAAATCATCGCCGTGGTGGTTCATTCAACGTACCCGTTTAGCTTAACTTTTAGCAGGTTCTGTAATAATAATGAATGTCATCGACTGACCAAAGCAGGAAAAACTTCGCTGCCTCCCACCTGTGACAGGGCTTTCATCCTTTCCCAAAATAAATCTCTCGGTTTTGTCTCCTCAAGAAGTACCCCTGATAACAATTGATTTTCAAGTGATTGTTGTACCATGTAACACCGTTTTTAGTTAAGCGATTGATGAGGTACTTGTCTGTTAAGCCCTTGCGGATTGCACAAAGTACATTGGGGGTTAAGGGGAAAATAAATTCTGTTCTTCCTTCTGGATTGGTAAAGAAACTACAAACTGAATTATCACTCGATATGAATTCGCTATCGCTGGGAGCTATTAAAAGTTCGATAGTCGAGTTATCGATGTAAAATCTGGCTTCATTCCAAATAGCCCCTGTCTCATTAAGGTATTTTCTGAACAAACTCAAGATATGGTTGTGCATTAACTCGTCGTATGCTGTTTCGAGAAATGGCAAAAGACGTTCACTATTTGGTATGGGAATGTTTTTACAACTGGCATAAATTTCGTCAGTAATTTCCAAGATAACACGCGGATAGGGTAACGAACGCCATTTCAAAGACACGAAGAATCGAATTAACATCTCACGATTAATCGCGGGAATAGTCTCTGCTGTGGTGTTGTTTTCGAGTGTTTTTAAAATTGTATCACGAATGGAGTGCCAATATTTTTCATATTTAAGATTCCAGTTTACCTCGATATCTTTCTTTTGATGACCCAATATTTTAGCTCTTAGCTCTTCTTTCAGTTCTGGGGAAACGATATTTCCGTTCTTGTAGCGGATTGTCCAATTTTTATAATCATTAAAATGAGCATTCATAAATTTATTGTCCTCGATACAATCGCCTTCAATATAAACCTTAAAATCTTTTAAAGGCGAAAAAAATACCGCGCATTCTTCTTCTGTGGCCACCAAATAGCCTGCTCGAATGGTGTGATAATCATCTATTCCGGCAAACTTCTTTTTTGTGTTAACAGCTGTGCCTAAATCATCTACTCCCTTTTTAACTACATAAAGGAAGTTTTCTTTATGATACCAAGGTTTCATGTAAACCCTTGGAGTGAGATGGTGGTATAAAGCGTTAGTTTCCAATGTTTAACCTCCAAAAACAATGTTCTACCGCTGCCATTGCTCTCCCCGGAGACAGCATTACATCCCTGTTAAAATGAGACAAGACCGTCGAGCAGTACGAACAGGAGATGGAGCAACGATCAGTGGCGCACTTGGTACAATCCATTTTACCGTATAATGGATTTATTGGTTCGATTTTTTGAAGTGCCAATTTATTGTGCTAAACTGCCCGTTAGCGGAGAAAAACAAAAACGGCTGCCGAAGCAACCGCTGTTTTACTATCTCGTATCCGTTAGTTGAATGTTTAAAGTCGTTAGTTGAACCGCCGCTATGCTGCCCTTATGCTCAACGATGTTTAACTCCATTATAAAATAAGGCAACCAACCCCTGGTCGCCTTATTAACACATTCAGAAGTTATAAGTAAATCCTGAAGCCTACGTATACGTATTGAACAAATTGTTAGATGTTTAGTCGAGATTTCTTAGTGCCTGCTTGCTTACGGTGTCCAGCTTGGTCGCTTCCTCTTCGGTCAGTTCTGTGTCAATGGAATGCAGATTCTCAAAGAAATGCTTCTCGTTCTGCGTGCCCACGATCGCCGAGGTCAGGCCCTTTTGGCGTAGCAGCCAACTAATTGCGATTTGCGAGAGAGTGGCATCCTTGACTGCGGCTATTTCCTCCAAGAGACGGATTAGGTCCGCGGTTTTCAGCAGGTTTGCTGATTGGAATAAAGGCCTCTCCTTGCGAAAATCTGTCACTTCTTTGCCTTTGTGGAAAATTCCGGTTAGAATCCCCTTGGCGAGTGAATTGTAGCTCATGATGCTGATGTCGTTTTCCAAACAATAACCAAGCAAATCGTCTTCGATGCTGCGCTGGAGCATATGATACTCCGGTTGAATCGCGTCGACCCGTCCGTATTGCATGGCCTTCTTCAGCTGAGCTAGCGAGAAATTGGATACACCGATGGCACGAATAACGCCTTCTTCTTTCAGCTTGCTCAGCTCTCCCATAGACTCCTCGATCGGGATTTCGTTACTAGGCGTATGGATGTAATACAAGTCGATATAGTCAGTGTTCAGCCGGAACATGCTTTGCCACAGGGCCGTACGGATCTCTTTGGGCCGTAGGTGATGAGCGCTTACCTTAGTTGCGATCACGCATTGTTTTCTTACATCGCCTAGGGCTTTTCCTACAATAAACTCTGAGCGTCCTGCCCCATAGAGCTCAGCGGTATCGAATGAGTTTACTCCGTTGTCAAAGGCTTGGCGGAGAAGCCGGATGTTGTCCTTTTCGGGCCTCAGCTCCCAGCGAGTCCATCCGCCTGAGAAGGCGTTACCTCCTCCCAGCTCCATTGCGCCGTACGTAATGCGGGACACTTCCATGTCTGTTCTGCCGAGTTTTGCGTACTTCATTAGTTTTCTACTCCTTTCTCGAATCGATATGTACAGGGACAAAACGATATGCCTTGAATCGAAAATTGACTACTTACGAAAAATTCGCTCATGAATTTCTCCCGCATTTTTTGTAATAATATTTAATTCGGGTTCATCCCAATAACTCCTCCCAACTTTAGTCATCAATTTTCATACCGATCCAGGAAATTACATTACGATTAACAAAAAAAATGAACGTCCCATAATTTTAGTTCGATTCAGACTCTAGATTTAGACGAGAACTCAATGCCTAACCTGTACGCCACGCGGCGGCAACTTATGCATCCAAAACAAAAAAGCCTTTGATTATCAAGGACTTCGACAGAATAGAGTAAAGTTACTTTGACCCTGCTTATTGAACTAAAGTACCCGTTAGAATTCCTGTAAAACGAATAATTTGGCGTTTGAACAAAAACGAGCGCCCCGGTACGATGGGGTTACGCACGAGGTCAAAAGCCTCAAAAAGCCCATCAGGAGGTCGCTCTACTATGAATTTTAAAGCACAGGACAAGCAAAATCAACGGATTGAAAACATTACCGTTCATCACCTGGTCGTTGGCGTAGACATCGCACAGGAAGTCCACGTGGCCCGCGCCGTCAGCTTTCGTGGCATTGCGCTTGGCACTCCGCTCGAGTTTGGCAACCATCGTGAAGGGTTCAAGCTATTCGAACGTTGGATTCAGGATCTACTCAGCACCTACAAACTGAGCAGCGTCATGGTTGGCATGGAACCCACCGGCCACTATTGGTTCAGCCTAGCTCGTTGGCTTATCGCTCAAGGCATTGAAGCTGTTCTGGTTAATCCTCATCTCGTCAAAAAGAACAAGGAAAACCGGGACAACTCACCTTCTAAAAGCGATCGTAAGGATGCCCTTGTCATTGCAGATATGATCAAAAACGGGTACTACTCCCCCGTTCGTTTCCATCCGGAAACCTATGAGGAGCTGCGTATTCTCATGGCAAATCGAGAAACGGTTACCAAACGTCTCAACAGTGCAGTGAATCAGATCCATCGTTGGGTAGACATTGTCTTCCCCGAGCTGCGCCAAGTCTTTAAAATCCTTACCTGCACCAGTGCAATCGCAACGCTCAGAACCTTTCCTCTACCGAGTGAAATCAGTCGGTTAAGCACGGAACAGGTCCTCGACGGTTGGAAGCAATACGTGAAGCGTCATGCCGGTGTTAAGCGCGCTGAACTGCTCATTTCACTTGCAAAATCGAGTGTCGGAACCATCAAAGCACTCCATGCTTACAAACTTCATCTTGGGCAATTGCTTGAAGAATACGACCTGGCACAGCGCCAACTGGAACAGATCGAGCATGAGCTCCATCTCATTCTGGAACGCATTCCCTACGCGCAAAAGCTGCTTGAAATACGAGGCGTCAGTGCAACGTGTCTAGCTGGTGTGCTCGGTGAGGCCGGTGATCTAAGTGGCTATTCGCACGGAAATGCGTTGCTGCGGCATGCCGGATTGAATCTAGCTGAGGCCAGCTCCGGAAAGTGGCGAGGAAAGATGGTGCTTAGCAAACGAGGTCGGCCACGTCTGCGTCATTTCCTCTATCTCATGACGATGTGTATGGTCATGACGAACCCGGAAATCCGGGCTTTGCACCGTTACAATGTGGAAAAAAAGAATCTAAAGAAGATGAAATCCATCATGAAATTATGTAGCAAAGTAGCTCGTCTGTTAGTCAGCCTGGCAAAAAGCAGCGAGTCTTACGATTCAACCAGAGTTTTCCCACAGGCAGCTTAAGATCAGTCGATCTCACCAGCTCAAGCATTCGCAGGATGACAAGAAGCACGGAGTATCGGGAGACGTTACGCAAGAGGGCTCGGACCCGTTCCGTTAGAAAGACCGACCTCCACCCCTTAGTTAGATGTGACGAAGGAATGAAAGGGCTATGACCCGTTGAGACATGGGAGCGAGAATCGCTAGGGCGAAGTGGAGACGTGCGCATTTTGGAACAATATGGGTGATAGATTCTTCACCTTTATTTCCGCATGCTCCATTCTTCGTCTTCCAGCAACCGGCTTCACCACCATCCCCTTCTTCATACTGACTACAGGGTGAAATCCTGCGAATTCATGAGTCTGAGTGAGGAAACTGAATCATTTCGAGGGAGCGTAATAGATCTGTTTAATCGATTATGGTTGCCAAACTTCCCATATGTTACCGTCAGGATCAGCGAACGTTATGTTTGGTCCGCTTGTCACCCGTTCTCCTAAAATATTCACTCCGTTTTCCTTAAAACGTTCAAATAGCTCCTCGATCCGTGGAGTAATGAAACATGCCATTGCATGGGGTTTGCCGCTGTCCAATGGCCATGAAAAGCGTAATCGACCGCCTTCTTCGTCCGATTTGTGAAGGAACAGAGCGGGTACAACTTGCCTTAAACCAGGTGAAGGCAGGTTTCCATTCCGATCGGGAAAATTCAAAACAGCCATCACCATCCCAGGCTCAATATGGTCGTTGTTTGCAGGTTGGTACCCTAAATTCTTTTGGTACCATTTAATAGACTCGTAAACATCATTTACTGGTACGTAAATACAAGTTATACCCGTAATGTCTTCCAGTCTTTCTTCCACTTTGATGTCCTCATTTGCCTGCATATCCGTTTCCTCCCTCTCAATATCTTAAATCAATAATGATCACATACCACACCCAACGATTTCTAATTTTACCACTATTACACATGGATGATATGTAATTTTTTATATTTTTTTCACTTGTTCATTATGCTATCCTGCCCATTAACGGGGGAAAAGGCAACCGATTGAATGGCTGCCTTTTCATTGATGTATTGTACTATCGTTTCCATTTAGTTTAATGATGAGTTCCGAAAGCCATACATAAATTCGAGTAAGTTGCCACTTTAAAATCTGTCGTTTCTCTTGATAATTCATAAAAATTCTTCAGTCCAATAATTCCAAGTCGACAGTTATTTCTACCGACATTCCTCCATGAAGATAATTATTACTTACTGTAGCAATATCTTCTAGTGAGCCAATTTCTATTGGTTTTTCTAAAATCTGTTTAATTCTTTCATCATCCGTATGATTATTCTTGCTTCACTTTGATTTTCAAAGCGATTATGCTTAATTGCTAATTCCATAGGTGTTCTCTGTTCAAAATCCCACCAACCATATTCACCGTATTTATTAAAATCAATATAGGAAACGCGTGCAATGATTATTTCTTCTCTATTTAGTCCTAATGCCATAAGAGCATTGATAATTCTTTGTTCAAACTCCTTATAATCATGTATAAAAATAACAGCAGGCTTATCTTTTTGATCTAACTTCTCTACTTCTTGGGGGTCTAGATTGTCTATAAAATCCCTAAAATATGATGCTGGTACCGTCGCCTTTAAGCTGTGCTTTCCCTCTTTATTTGGACAATCAAACATACTTTGCTTTAAAATATAAAAGCAAAAACATGGCAGCTCCATATCCCGAGATCTCTTCAAGTAAACACGTTGGCCAATGGGGATACGAACCAGATCAGAATATTTTTTATATTTCTGATTTAGTTCAATTAAATGCTCAATATCAAATGCATGAAATGTTGCCATTGTTCCTTCTAATTTGTCTCCACCTCTTCGTAACAATCAATTAATAAATCCTTTACACTTTCTAGCTTATGGTCGTATAAGCTACGAATGAGTTTTTGTGTCAGATTATCATGTTCATCTTCAGGAGCTCCCACGCCAATTAATCCAACTGGGTCAAATTCATTAACAATTTTTCTAAGAGCTAAAAAATCACTCATGTACTCCTTGGAGTTATTCTTCTTTTTATTAATAAATATCAGCCCCTTGTGCGTTATCTATAATTTTTTTCATGAGAATATAACACCTCGTCATTTTCACTTCATTAATTCAAGTCTACCACCAAACTAACCTTGCCCGTTCGTAATGAATCTTTATTACTTTAGGTATTTCTTTAGCGGAAAAAGGCTGACAAGCTTGAAAAAGTTCTTATTTTTCTTTTTTCCATCCTTCTTTTAACCAATCGTACAATTCGGGTGATTCCGCACGAATCCTGTCCGAGTCAATACTGAGAACGATTTCGCCTTTTACGGATATGCAGGTTTTTGTACGGCCTCCAGCATATGTTTTGGTTACACAATTATACGCTGGTTCAATAGTTATGATCTTACCGTCATTCTTTTTTATTTCTATAACCATTGGGTAGCCGTGCTTGCCATATTCCTTTTGACCACCAATTGGTTTCGAAGAGTTTATCCAGTCAACAATTTTTGTTATTGTGATTTTTCCAATTTCCTCAGTGCTTTGATACAAATGGGAAGGTTTCGTACTTGCTAACCCCCCAACAACCTGCATTGATGCAATATCTTCAACCTTTAGTAATTGCGTTGTTGATGAGTTCCAAGCGGTCAGGATAATGATGGACACGACAACTATAAATACGATTTGAATATTTTTCATTACTTAACCCCAATTCGACTTTTTAGTTGAGTTAACGGGCACGATAGCATAATGCCGAAGGGCTGCCGCGCGGCAGCCCTTCGCTACGCTAACTGGCAGGATACTTCAAGTTAATTTGGGGAAAATAGCCTAGAATTCAAGGTTTTATTGTTCTGTTTTCCACCTCCTATTCAACCATTCATACAATTCGGGAGATTTTGCTCGTAAGTTTATTGAGGTATTACTTAGAACGATCTCGTCTTTTACTGCGCCACAACTTTTCATTGTGCCAATTTGTGTTTGCTCGGAGATGTGTATATCAGTTGGAGGACTTTTTAGCGTAACACACTTGTAGCCGGGCTCAACGTAAATGGGCTTACCTACATTCATTTGAATTTTTAATATCATAGGGTATCCGTGCCTGCCATATTCGGGTTGAGTACCGAGAGGAACTGAAGAATTAATCCAGCCTACAATTTTTGTGATCAGAGCTTTTCCAGTCGCATCCGAGATTTTATATAAGGGGGAAGGCTTTGTACCGTGGAGTCCCCCAACAACTTGCATAGAAACAACATCTTCGACCTTTAGTATTGGGGTTTTGGGTTCAAACACCTCTTTATTTGATCCACAAGCAGACAAAGCAAAGATAAAGAAAGCAGTAAACAGCCCAATATAGAGTTTTTTCAATTGGGTAACCTCCATTTTTAAGGTTGGTACTTCCCCTCTATATTCTGCCCTGCGTTCTTTTTTTCATTACCAAGTTTTACTAAAACAAAGTGTAAGTAATCTGCCCGTTACTTCAACGATCAGGAGCAGGTCGCCGCGGCGCCTGCTCCAGTCATAAAACTCCCTCATTCGGAAGTCCTCGATTTATTATTTGTCTGATGGAAACTCAATCCTCATCGCTCCGGATTCTTCTGCCAGTTAGTTTAGTTCAAAATCGTTGTACCAGGTGCGGCCACAGGTGTTCTCGAAGGTTCTTATTCACTTCTTCCCAGACTACATATGAAACCACCGTAAATAAAAAAGGCTGACCCGATGGTCATACCCCTGTCAAGTAGACATTAGAAAAAAGCTATGCTGCCAGCGCGCACCGGTATTCAATC
>NZ_JBHSOW010000075.1:0-860 GCF_042656405.1 Paenibacillus solisilvae
GCCACCATGGACGTTACCCGCAAGTGGACAGGCCGTGTACAGAATTGGGGACAAATGCTCCTCCAGCTTTCCGTCTTCTTCCCGGACCGCATTGGGCAGCATCTCAGATAATTTTTCTCCCCGAGGGGAGAAGCCGATTAAAAGAGTTTACACAAAAGATTTGACAGACCCAAAAAATCCGCGTATGCGGATTGTCAAGAACTTGATCAATTGTTATGTAAACCTCTTTTGTTAGGTCAATTGCTTTGCTCTATGGAAGATTTGGAGTAATGTTTCGAAGTCTTCTTTTAATGTCTCTTCCGTAATGTTTTGTTGAGCATTCTTCTTTAATTCTTCAAGCTCAGCGTCTTTCTGTTGTAATTGCTCTTTTAAGTTACTGATCTGATTAGCCATATTTATAATAAGTTGCTTCTGTTTGTCAGCTAATACAATGATCTGTTCCATGTAATCAGGCATGTATTCCTGTTCAGTTTCTTCTAAAATAGTGGAAACTTTTATCTGTTGTGTTACCTGTTTAGCGTTGGGGCTTTGCTTTCGTTCTTGTTTGGCTGCTTCAACTTCCGTTACGTATTGTTTACGTATTTGGGAGTTCCATCTAAAGCCACATGCACTTTCTGTCCTTCCTAATTGTTGTGCAGCTTCATTAAATGCGACTAGCTGTGAACTTTTTTCTCGAATATGTCTTAGGACGATCTCTGCTAGTAAATGATCTTCATCGGACTTCCACCCATCTTTTCTAGCTTCTTGCATGCTATCACCTCATTGCGGTTTTTAATAGCCATTCTTTCCTGTTTGGTCATACCCCTGTCAAGTAGACATTAGAAAAAAGCTATGCTGCCAGCGCGCACCGGTATTCAATC
>NZ_JBHSOW010000076.1:0-88186 GCF_042656405.1 Paenibacillus solisilvae
TCCTTTTTTAGCCATAAATAAATCCCCTCCAAGTTCACTCATTCCTTATGGTACCATAAGGTTTTTTTTCTGAGTGTCTACTTGAAGGGGATAATACCAAAGGAATATATGATGTAGCTTTTTTTAAAAAAAATTTGCGTAACAATCGTATTTATTAGGAAGGTAATTTATTATTTTCACTCACATTTTATTGATGTGGGAATCTATTGCGAATATAATAAATCTATCAAGTTAGTGAATAGCTTGACGGTAACATCATTGCCTTGATCTTGAAACAAAGTGATTATTAAAGCTACTTGCTCGTTCTCACAGAGCGCTTGCTGAACTCAAAGGCTTTGCAGGTATGCCGTAACGATCAACTAAGTTATAAGAGGAGGCAGTTATGGCAAAAAAAAGTTTTGACACATTCCGTTTAAGCAGTTCTCGAAAAACTGATAATGCAACGATCGAACGCGAATGGGAAAAGTTTATGTCCGGAAACTCCTCGCAGCTAAATGTCAGGACTTCCATGCACAATTCTTGGCAGCGTTGCATGGAGCAAGGGGTCAATCCTCTCCTCAGTAAAGCCTCTTATAACCTAGGAATTGATCAAATTCAAGAGCACGTGACGTCTGACCCGTTATTTCGAATAGTCGAGCCGTTTTTAAAGAAGTTGAAGCAGCTTACCGCAAATACCGGCTATCTTGTAACGTATTCCAACGCGGCTGGCGAAATGATTTACTATGATGGCGAAATGTCTTTGATGTTAAAAGCGGAAGACATTAACTTCTCGCCCGGCTCAGATTGGAGTGAAGGCAGAATTGGGACGAATGCAATTGGAACAGCCCTGGTCACCGGAGGACCGATTCAAGTGTTTGCCAGCGAGCATTTTTGCCAAAAGATTCATGGCTGGACATGTTCCGCTGCCCCCATCCGCGACCCCGCTACAGGCAAAGTGCTCGGTATTATCGATTTAACCGGCTTGTGGACGGTAAATGATCCGAAAACACTTGATGCCGTTGTTGAGGCGGCTAAAGATATCGAGAAGATACTTTGCAACCAATTGAAATTCGAGCGTTTCCGGCTGTCTCAGTATTTTGTTGAGCTAACCAAAAGTACAACCCTCCCACTAGCGGTTTTAGACCGTGGAGGACGAGTCATCAAAGCTTCCCAACTGCTGTATGAAAAAGGCTGGATCTCACCCAATCTTCGGATGGAAAATAACTCTCTCATAATAGAATCTTTTCCTTCAAGGGTGAACTGGGAAATTGAGTACGATAATAAGATGTGGCTATTTGAATGCTCACCTTACGTTTACGGTGGAGTGGCAATCGGATCGATTATTAATGTCCTTCCACCTGAAATTGCCGGTTTCAAATATGTACCGGATTTCCACCATACCCCAGCAATCTCATCACCTCTCAAAAATGACGAAGCTGCTGAAAGACAAAGAGTTTCAAAACAAGATTACTTGTACAAATCGCTGTTCGATCATCATCCGGACGCCATCTTTTCTTATGATTTACAAGGAATTCTCCTCGATGCAAATCCGGCAGCGGAGAGAATGTTTGGCTATGTCACGAGTGAGTTGAGAAACATTAAGGTCCAAGACTTAACTCTCCCGGACTACAAAGAACAAAAGTTACGGGCTTTTGCCAAGGCGGCAAATGGTATGCAGCAAGAGTATGAAGCTGCTTTCCGGCATAAGCAGGGGCATAGTCTTTATGTTTCGTTAAAGAGCTTTCCGATCTTTGTAGAGAACGAAATCGTCGGCGTATATGAAACAATGCGGGATATCGCACCGAATCATCGACAAATTCATGAAGACTTGAAGTCTACAAAAGAACAACTTGAATTCTTCTTCCGCAATACTGAGGATGCGATTATCGTTTTAGACGCCAACTTTCATGTCATAAAAACCAACAGATCTTTTGAAAGAATATACGGCTGGACGGAACAGGAACTACTCGGAAAAGAGATCCCAGCGATTCCTGATCATCTTAAAAGGGAATCCGATGAAATTCGTAAAAACATGTTTAGTTCCCGGCATGTCATCCCTTATGAAACCGTTAGACAGCGCAAGGATGGTAGTCTGATCGATGTCAGCAATTTCGCCTCCCCGCTCTTTGACAGCAAGGGCAAAGTCGTCGCGTATGTGCTCATTTCAAGAGATATTACGGAACTAAAACGAATGGGCGAAGAGCTAATAGTAACCGGGAAACGGCTTCAGACATTGATTAATTCCTTGCCTGACCTCGTTATATTCAAGGATGATCAAGGTAGGTGGATCGAAGCAAACGATTTTGCACTTGCTTCTTTTCAGTTAAAGGATACCGACTACCAGGGAATGACGGATAATGAACTTGCCGCGTGCAATGAATTTTATCGGGATACCTATTTACAATGCACAGTGTCCGATGATTGGGCTTGGGAAAAAGGCAGTCTGATACGCACTCAAGAAATCATTTCAAGTCCTAGTGGCAGCGATGCGATTTGCGATGTTATTAAAGTTCCAATCTATCATGAGGACGGTAGGCGCAAAGGACTAGTAATCATTGGACGTGACATCACGGAACTGAAGAAAACGGAAGAATTGCTGCGAAAAACGGAGAAACTTGCTGTAGTCGGTCAGCTAGCAGCAGGGATTGCCCATGAAATTCGTAATCCGCTTACGACAATCAAAGGTTTTCTCAGCTTATTGAAGTCCCAAACAACTGATAAAGACAGTTGGTACTTGGAAGTCATGTTATCCGAAATTGAACAAATGGAATGGATTTCTAACCAATTTTTGACCGTGGCAAAGCCGCAAACAGTGAAGTTTAACAGGAATAATTTAGAAATTGTGATCCGACAGGTTGCTTCTTTTCTCTATCCGCTTGCGACAATGCACAATGTGCAAATTTTGATAGAGTCAGAATCTGGGGATCCGCTCATTGAATGCGAAGAAAATCAGCTCAAACAAGTGTTTATCAATGTTGTGAAAAATGCCATTGAAGCGATGCCTCAAGGCGGACAAATTGAAATTATGATTAAATACAGCACTGATTCCATTTCGGTTCGAATCAAAGATCACGGATACGGTATACCGCAAGACAGAATTCCCCACCTTGGCGAACCTTTTTACAGCTTGAAGGAAAAAGGAACAGGCCTAGGTTTAATGATTTGCTACAAAATTATCAAGGAGCATCATGGAACAATTCAAATTTCAAGTGAAGTCGGCCGGGGAACAACAGTTGAAATTATTTTGCCGCTAATTGCTCTGTAATTTTCAAATGAAGCTGCTTCGATCATGGCATGACCTTGTATACTGCAATTTCTTTTTCTGTTCTTTAATTCTTACTGGATCCCCAACAAATATTTGTGTTTGGGATGCGAAAAGGAGTGGCTTTTATTTATCTGAGTCTGTCAAATCTTTTGTGTAAACTCTTTTTGAAGGCTCCCCCGAGGGGGGATTTATCGTAAATGCTACCCGATGCGATCCGGATAGTAGACGTGGTAATACATCGTTGTCACCTTTATTTATTATGATATTTTTCTGTAGGCTCATTTAATACCCATTCGAGTATTTCAATTTGCTTTTCAACCTCAAGATTTTTACCATTCAAAGACTTCAACTGGATCAATTTAGATTTAATCTGGTCTTCTGATCTCATAATGTTTTTCTCCTTAAATTGTCATTTTATCCAAACTGTTTTTCACATGTTTTTATTGATGGAAATTCCTTGCCATGAGAAAAAGTGTAGCCTCTTTCATAGTTCCGATTCCCCTTAAAATCATCGTTTTTTTTCGTTTTCTAAATGCTCTTCTCTTAGCATAGGGAACACACTTTTTACAAACCTTGATCGGTTTTCCTTTATCATTGAAATACTTCCTTGGCTCAGAAGCTTTCTTACCACATATGGCACACTTAGATCCAAATAACCAAGAAAATATTTTTGAGACTCCTTTCATTAGAATTTCTGAACAATCCTATTGCTCATGAATCCGTTATTTCATTAACTTCCCCAAAATTCTACTTTAACTTGAGAAATAAGGGATTGGATTGCTGCTTCCCTAATTTACTCCCTCTTAAAATGATAATTCTATTGCTTAATACTCTTTATGTCCCCATAAACCAATCTGAGACCATCCCAAGTGGCTATAAGCTCGTTAGTATCCAACTCATGAAGACGAATGATTGTGTAGTCATACAGGTTATTATTCGCTGCACAATGAATGATGCGGTCTATATAATACTGTCTTGTATTTTCCAAAGTTAAACATCCCCCTTGAATCGTTTTATTTGAATTCAATGATTTTAAATTGTTTTAATAATCGTGCTTGACTAAGTTTCCGAGCAAAATTTGGGGGCTACAGATTACTAAAACTTGATTTCACCGCTATCTGTATGCCCTGCATCGAAGTTGGACTAAAGAGCATTTCGGCAAGCCAATCATTTATAGTGAATAGTAAAATTATACCACGGTTATGCAATACTTTACCGTCGAAAAATGTACTATTATGCAGTAGAATGTTGTTGAAAATCAGGAAGAATTGTAGAAGAAAATGAATCGATAAACAACTTGCCATCCCCTCCCATCAGAGTTAACATACACACACTCGAACAACGAAGAGGGGATGGCACTTTGGAAGATTGGCCAGAATGGTTTCAGAAAGCATTAAGCAAAAGGTTTGATGAACACGCGAACGATTCAGTGAAGGTCAATGCAATTTTCGCAGCAACAGGGTCAGACAGAAGCTTGGTCAAATTACGAATGACTTGAAGAAGCAGCTAGAGCCAGACATGTTTTTGAATATCTTAGATTGGGAAGAAACGGTTAACCATCAGCATTCGAAGGAGAAAGAGTGGTTGTATAGCGAAGGGGTTAAGGATGGAATGAGGTTGAATTTATCCAACCCATAGTCCGTCTTACCCCGATACCAAGCCAAGAATGCTAACGTGTCCCTCAAGTAGCAGGATATCGTATTCTCACTCCGATCTTTACTCCGTAAATGCGCCTCAAACCCCTGTAAATACGGCACATATCGCCCCCACCTTTCGCTTGTGTGTCACATCATACCGTTGGTGGGGGAGACAGTCAACCGGATGCATAACTTTTATATATGCAGTGTAAATGGCTAGTTTTGATGGTAATTTAGGGCTGAAACTGGCGTTTATCTATCAAATAACTGACGACATAACGTTATGCATCCGGCTCTTCAAAGCCTTCCTCGATATAGCTGGACTCCTCTATGGCTTCATATTTGGCTTCTACTATATCTGCATCTATCATATCAAGAAACAATTGCTTCCGTTCGAGTTCAGCTGCTTTCGTATCGATAAGTATCTCGCGGCGATCATTCCATTCGTTCGGTGCGCGGTTCTTCAGCCAGAAGATCATCGCTGTTGGGTTTGCAGGAATATGCCTTTTAACATTCTCGATTCGAGTTTTCTTTTTTCCATTTTTGTCCTCTTCAACCACTGTTTTTAATTCCTCTACATCATAACCAGTAGCAGCACGAAATAAAGAATTTTCCACGCGTGTATTAATAACAGACTTGCCCCAATTTATAAGAACATCGGATGCTTATTTGCATATTCATACCAAGTGGCAGGAGCAATGCCTAATTTTTCGCACATTTGATCATTCGTTAAGCCTTCCTCTATCCACCGCTGTATCTCCGTAAACCTTGGCAATACGTGAGTGTCCCATTTCGATGGTCGTTCTAAGACCTTTGCAAATTTAGGATGCTTATTGGAATACTCATAAACCGTACAAACGTGAATATCCAAATGTACAGCAAGCTCTTCATCTGTTATTCCATCCTTAACCCATTGCTTAATTTCTTCTAGTCTTGGCTCTACATTCAAATCATACTTTGTAGGCAGTTTAGGTTTTAATGACCTTACAACTTTCTTGTTATCTTTCTTCAACTCACCTCAACTCCATTTTCTGCATATAAAAAAGAGCCTTATCATAGGCTCCACCATCTAATCTTTAATAAATATGGGATTAATCCGTATTAGTTCGCTCGGGTAGTTCTTAAGCCAATAGTAATTGTCGCGGTTATAATTATTATTGGCAACTGAAGTAAACTCATCTCTTAAATTAAGGTCATCAAATATAAAATAATCACGCTTCTTCTGGCCACTTAACATACTTAATATGGAGAATCCATAAACCGAATTGTTATCTATGCCAGCAGTTCCTTTGGGTATCAACTTTTGAATAGCAGAAATGAAGAAACTCTTACGGATGTCAATGCCTTGTTTCTCAATCTCTTGCATTAGACTTACGAATAACTTGTCCGCATTAACTCTAGCTTTTAGATTTGTGATACTAAATACTTCAGACTCAATATTCCAATCAAAAGACAATTAAGATCACCCCTTTTCCAAATTATACATGGACATTGGACTAATCTCAATTGATAAAGGACTACCCAGTAACAACTTCTTGGTACCGCAACTTCACTCCATCCCTAATCAAATACACACCAGTATCGCTGCCGACACGTTCAATATATCGATTCACAATCACATCTGCATATTTCTCATCCAACTCCATCGTATAGCAAATTCGATCCGTATCCTCACATGCGATTAGCGTACTTCCTGAACCGCCAAATGGATCGAGTATAATTTCACCAATTTTGCTTGAGTTTTTAATCGGGTAGGAGATAAGTGCTACAGGCTTCATGGTCGGATGATATTCGTTCCGAAACGGTCGATTAAATTGCCACAATGTCAAATTAAAAGCTTATACTCTTGCAAAGCATGCCAAATCTGACCAATATATTGATTCCGCCGATTTTCTTTATCATCTTGTGCCCACACCGCAAGCATATTAAAATTACATTTTCCACTAACTTTCAATGGTAAGATGTATTTGTAATTTAAATTATGCTCTTTGTATGTTTCAATTTTAATATTCTCTTTCGCCAAAACCAGTAAGCCTTTATTTTTGTTTTTCCCAATCCAGATTCTATTAGGATAAGATGTTAATTCTGCTATATTCAGTTTCGCTGTATCTTCACTTTCTTGTATCACATATATATCAGCATCAAATTCCAGCAGGTATTTTGCCTTATTTCTAAATGCCATGTTACAATTCCAACTAATAATTCTCATATCTCAGTTCACCATCCAATTTCAACAGTCAATGTTATTCCACAAACTAACTGGAAATTCCTTTGTTCGACAGGTTATTTCCATCATTATAAACCACCAAGCCGACACTAATATGTCAGCAAGCGTATGGTCTCATGAAAAAACCTCGCGATTGAAGGTGAATGAGTTACTTATTTTCATAACATACTAAGCCGTAGTTCATAAAAATACTGCACAATTGGATGCTTTAACTTCATCTTCTCGGTCATGTTTAAAATTCGCTTTTTTCCAACTCGTCTGTCCACCAAAGCTAGAATATTCAATAAGATATCATTGCTCTCTATGCTTTCCTCTATAGAAATGGATAAAAACTTATTAGCTACAACGATAAAATTTGATTTACTTAATGATGACTGTGCTGACAAAAGCTCCTTTGCATATTCTGATATTTTTCTACTTCTTGCAATTACTTTTAGACGATCCTCCGGAACTATCCCCTTGGTATCTTTTCTGACCGCTTCAATTTCTTCATTGTTGATAGGAATTTGGATATCTGAATCATTCTTAATTTCCAGCTCCGTCTGATACCATCTGATTAAGGTAGTTATATCATTCATATTGAGTACGTTCTTTTTATCTACCGTAATATAACAAAGTCCTGCTTTATCGGGTAAATAACGGTAGCTGGTTGAACTGTATTCCACCCTTCCATATAAGGCAGGACAGAGAAAACTCTCCAGATGTTGCTTCAATTTGCTCCAGGACATGTATCCACCTATGTTCTATATTATAAATACCTATTGAGGCAGTCGTTCTATTATCTATAATACAATAACCAACACATTGATCATACTAAATATAAGCAACCTTGCGTTTCTCAATTTTCTTCTGAATTCGAACCCCTATCTCCGAGTATATGTTCGCATGAAATAACCTCCACCGCTGTGGGGAGAGGTCAACTTAATGCTTGCTTCATTTTAACTATTAACTCTTTAAGATAGTTCATAAAAGAAAAGCCTGCTTTCTCAGCAGACCTTGTTGAAACATTTACCTTTTAATGTCCCTCCCGATATATCCTTACCACGCACTCCACATGCACCGTATGCGGAAACATATCCACCGGCTGAACCTCAACCGTCCGATACCCGCCATCCGTAAGCACGCGCAAGTCCCTTGCCAGTGTTGAAGGATTACACGACACATACACCACTCGCTCTGGCTTCATCGCCAGAATCGTCTCCAGCAAAGCTTCATCACAGCCTTTGCGAGGTGGATCGACTACGATCACATCAGGCACTATGCCTTCCTTCCGCCAACGCGGAATCACTACTTCAGCTGCGCCAGCTTCAAACGACGCATTATCGATCCCGTTCAACGCCGCGTTCCTACCTGCATCCTCGATCGCCTCCGGGACGATCTCAACCCCATAAACGCGACCAGCGCGTCTCGCGAGGAACAGCGAAATTGTCCCTATCCCGCAATACGCATCAATAACCGTCTCCGATCCGGTCAATCCCGCATACTCAACCGCCTTGCGGTACAATTCCACCGTCTGCACCGGATTCACCTGGTAGAACGATCTCGCTGAAATCGCGAAGCGGATCCCATCCAGCCCATCATAGATCACTTCACTGCCCCACAGCACACGAGTCTCGTCGCCGAAGATGACATTCGTCTTGCGCGTGTTCACGTTCTGAACAATGCTCTTCACACTTGGGAAAGCCTCGCGAATCCGCTCAATCCAGCGTTCCACCTGTGGAACCTTCTGTCCGTTCGTAATAAGAACAACCATCGCTTCGCCTGTGACGAAGCCTACCCGAACCATCACATGACGCAGCAGCCCGCGGCCAGTCTCCTCATTATAAGCACTCACGCCAAGCTCGCGGGCGATAGATTTCACCATGCCGATGATGTCATCGTTATCGGAATGCTGGATGAGGCAAGCTTCCATGTCTATAATCCGATGGCTGCCGTGCGCATAGAAGCCGCCGATCAGGCGCTCTTTTCCTGAAGGAAAGCCCACCGATGGAGCATCTACCGCCGTTCCAATCGGAACCGAAGCCTTGTTCCGATAACGCCAAGGCTCGTCCATCCCAATCGTAGGATGCACCACAATCCCTTGCCCTTCATTTCTTCCATCTCCAGCACTCTCTCCATCGCCGCTCGCACCATTCGCACCTGCAACCCGCAGCTTCCCAATCCGCTCCAGGTTATCCACCACATGCTGCCGCTTCCACTCAAGCTGGCCCTTATAGCTCAAATGCTGCAGCTGACACCCGCCGCAGTACTTAAAGATCCCGCAAGGCGCATCAACTCGGTCGGGACTCGCCACAACCAGTTCCAGCATCTTCGCATAGCCATAAGTCTTCTTGACCTTCAACACCTTCGCGCGTACGCGCTCGCCGGGAAGTGCTCCCTGTATAAAAAGGGTAAAGCCGTCTGCACGGCCTACCCCTTCGCCCTCATGCGTCAAGCCGACTATGTCGACGACGACTTCATCATTTTTAGTTACTGGTACTGTCATTTGTACGTTGATCGCTCCGTTATGTTCAATTGTTGGACTAGCGGTACGTCGAGGTGCCCGCTTCATCCACGAATATATTCAAGTGTGACGGCAGCATGGTGAACGTGCACGGCAGCGTGCCGCCGTATTCACCGTCGAGATTGAGCTGCACATAATCCGGTGTCGTTACAATCAGCTCATTAGTTTGAAAATGCACAATATGCGGGTCATTGAAATGCTCGCCGCGCAGGGCAAGCGATACAATCCGGATGAACTCGCCGAGGTTGCACTTCTTCAGCACGATCACATCGAATAAGCCATCCTCCAGATTCGCTTCCGGCGCGAGCTTCTCGAAGCCGCCGACCGAGTTGCTGTTGCAGATGAGGAACATCATGATTTCCTCATGCATTTCGCCGATTTCCTTGGCCTTGAGCCTCAGCTCGGTCGGGCGCAGGCGGGTCATTTTCTCCAGACCCTTCATATAATAGGCCAGCTGCCCGATCATGGTCTTGAGCTTGCTTGGCACCTCATAGGTCAGCTCCGTCAAGGAACCGCCGCCGGCAATGTTGATGAAATACCGCTGGTTCGCGCGTCCGAGGTCAATCGGCTTCGTATACTGCTGCGTGATGAGGTCAACCGCGTATTCCCAATGCTTGGGAATCCCTAAGGCCCGGGCAAAATCATTCGTCGTTCCCAGCGGCAGAATCCCGACCTGTGGACGGAAGTCCTTCTCCGCTAGTCCATTAATAACTTCATACAGCGTTCCGTCTCCGCCCGCCGCGATAATAATATCGAAACCGCGATCCGCTGCTTCTGCTGCAGCTATGGTCGCATCGCCTTCACTTGTGGTGGCGTGGCAGCTCGTCTCGATGCCTCCCATCTCCAGCCGCTGGAGAATATCGGGCAGCCGTCTCTTGATCTCTTCCCGACCCGATGTCGGGTTATAAATTAATCTTGCTCGTTTATTTGTCATTCGGACCAACCTCCGGCACTTTCCAGCCTGTAGGAACACCCGCCCATACAGCTAACTCGCAGGCAATCGCAAACCTGCCCCCAATACAATCCATACCTTATCATACTATTATTCACATGAATTCGTTCTTTCTTACTCTCTATCGATAACTAGGCTTTCAAGCCAACCTGCAATCTGCCGTTCCATCCAGCGTGTCACGCAAGGATGAGGCAGCATCGCTCTCCCGTTATACCGATAATCCAGCCCTTCCAGCCGATTCGGAATAACGGTCCCTGTAAAATATCCATCGCTCAAGAACAGCGGTACGACGATCACGCTCTGACCCGCATGCTTGCGCTGCAGAGCCTTCATCACGCAGGCTGCCTGATTCGGCAGCAGCATCGCGATATCCGCTCCGGCGAAGCCGCCGAGCTCGCGCAGCCGTCCTGCAAGCAGCGTCATGCCCTTGCGCCAGCGGCCATGAAAGTCCGCTTCGTGCGAGCCATGCGCCACGAGCAGCAGCCTCTCCTGCGCAGGCGCGCTGGACAGCTCGCGGATATTCGAGAGCAGCAGCTCCGCGATATCCGCATCATCGTCGATCGGCAGGCCGAAATGCACGCGTGTGCTCCCCTGCAAGCGGAACCGCTCCAGCTCGCCTTCACGCTTCGCAGATACCGGCGGCTGGCCGAACGCCTGCGCGATGTCATCCACATGCGTGCTTCCAGACGAAACAAAGAGCGGAAGGACGTACAGATCGCTTACGCCTTCCGCTTCTAGCTGATTAATGCCGTCCTGGATCAGCCGGCCCTCGACGATCTCCAGAAACGACGAAACGACCGGCACAGGTTCTCCGCCGATAGTCAATTCCATCCTTGCATCACCTGCACGTCGTTCCGCTTCGCCACCAGCACGTTGCTGCGCTTTGTCACCTGCAAGCCGCTGCACATCATCACACGCAGGCCGTCCCGCCTCACCACTTACAGTCTGAGCCGCCCTGCGGCCAGCCAATCCGCGGCGCAAGGCATCCGAGCCGGCAGCGGCTGCGACGGCTTCATCGACCAGCCGCACCCACTGCGCCTCGCGCGAGCCGTGGCTAATGACCAGAATGCCTGGCTTCATCGTTAGCGACCCGCACGCTCTAGCGCCATTTTGTACCCGTCGTTGCCGTAGTTCAAGCAGCGTTTCACACGCGATATCGTCGCCGTGCTTGCGCCTGTTTCTGCTTCAATCTGATTATATGTGTGACCTTTGCCCAACATACGCGCCACTTCAAGCCGCTGCGATAACGACTGGATCTCATTCACGGTGCACAAATCGTCAAAGAATATATAACATTCCTCTACTGTCTCAAGCGTCAGAATTGCCTCGAACAGCTGGTCGAAAGTTTTGTCATTCAGCTTCTTAAGCTGCATCGTCCTTATTCCCCCTACCCGAACTAATATGCTCATTGTATCGGTTTCCAGTACAATTTTCAAGCGTTAGCGCACTCAAGCTTTAAAGGAGAGAAGAACTGCAGTACATGCTGCAGGCAGGACATTCGCGGAAAAAATGATTGCAGAAACGGGCATTCGTCCAATCCGTATGTTTGCCTACTCCATAGACTACTATATAAAACGCTAAAAAGGTTGTGATCTGCGTGAAATACCGCTACGATCCGTCCGGAAGAAGCATCAATCAGCCCGGCCAAAGCCAGTTCCCCGGCATATCCGATCCCTTCTTCGACGGCGGAATGAGCAATACCACATTGGGGAATAACCCGATCCCATATGATGAATCCCAGTTTTCAGCGGGCATACCGAGCATCTCCATACAACCGGCACCCACCAGTCAAGCGCTCATCTTGCCATCTCAGGAATCGACGGAAGCGGCAAAGCCAGCCAAAGCCGGCGGCTTTAATCTGGGCAACAGCTTGAATGATATCAAAGGTATCGTCGACCGCATGGGCGGCATTGACGGTATCGTAACGACCATGACCAAGGTGAAAGAGGTCGTCGGCAGCATCTCCCAAATGGCGCCGCTTATCAAGGTGCTGGCCGGTTCCTTCAAAAAGGACACGGCCTCCATCGCTGAGGACGACGATGATACGCCGCCTCCACGCCGCAAGAAGAAACGCCGCCGCACCAGAACCGGCGCAGGCGTCACGCCCGGCGGACAGCGCCGCCGTCCGCGCAAACGCTAACGTACCGTGCGCATCTCTCTCGCGCGCGGCTTGGCGCTGCATAACAGCGAGCAAGGCCACGCGTCAGCATGCCTGATCTCAAATATGGACGTAACATGTGCCTCACTGCTTGCCGTCCCATCCATCGCCACGCTTTAGTCGCATCACCCACAACAAAAGGCTGAATGCCCCCGCAGGGCACTCAGCCTTTTACCCATTTAAACCCACTACTCAAACAGCGCGATTACCTGATAGATCAGCGCCGCAAGGATCATCGTGATCGGGATCGTGATGACCCACGAGATGACGATCCGCCCGGCTAGTCCCCACTTCACGGCGGAGAAACGCTTCGCGCTGCCCACACCGAGAATCGACGATGTAATCACATGCGTCGTGCTGACCGGCAGATGCGTCAGCGTAGCTGTCAAGATTACGGTCGCCGATGTAATATCGGCTGCGAATCCGTTGATCGGTTCGATTTTGAAAATCTTCGTCCCCATCGTCTTGATGATTTTCCAGCCGCCAATCGAGGTGCCGAGCGCCATCGCCGTCGCTGCGGAAACTTTAACCCACAGCGGAATATGGTCGGTGTTGTCCTGCAGGCCAGCCGTCACGAGCGCGAACGTAATGATCCCCATCGCCTTCTGCGCGTCATTCGTACCATGCGTAAACGATTGGAATGCTGCGGTCAGCACTTGGCCTGAACGGAACATTTTGTTCACTTGATGCGGACTGGATTTGGCGAAAATCTGCTTCAAGATCCACATCACGATGAATCCGCCTGTGAATGCAATAAGCGGTGAGAGAATAAGAGCTTTGATAATATCGATAAAGCCCGAGCTGTTAATGGCACTGAGGCCGGCCGCACTGACTACCGCTCCGGTAAGCGCACCGATCAGCGCATGTGAAGAGGAGGAAGGAATTCCAACCCACCACGTAAGCAGATTCCAGATAATCGCGCCAAGCAGCGTAGCAATGACTACATAGACGCCTATCGGATGATCCGGTGTACCAAGCTTCGAAGGATCGGCAATTTTACCCCCGATCGTCTTCGCAATACCGGTGAAGAGCATCGCACCGACGAAGTTCATCACCGAGGCTACAACGATGGCAAGCCGCGGCGACAAGGCTCTGGTCGATACGGATGTGGCAATCGCATTGGCCGTATCGTGGAACCCGTTTATAAAATCAAATCCAAGCGCAAGAAAGATAACAATACCAACCAAGATGTAGATATCCATTTTAACTCGTCACCTGCTCCTTAGCTGTTACGCATAATGATGGTTTCGAGTGTATTCGCGACATCCTCACAGTAGTCGGTCGTTTGCTCAAGACGCTCATAGATTTCTTTTCGTTTGATCAATTCAATCGGATCCTTGACGTTGGTGAACAAGCTCTTCACACAAATCCGCAGCAGGTCATCCGCTTGGTTCTCAAGCTCATTGAGGTGAATCGCAGGCTCACGCATCGCAAGCAGCTTCTTCTCCGACAGCAGGTAAATCGCCTTCTTGATCTGCTGCGCGCAGCGAAGAAGGTTCTCGGCGAACAGGGTAATGTACTCATCCGGCTCGTGAATGCCGTACATTTCGAAACGGGACGCACAAGCTTCAATCCCGTCCAAAACATCATCGAGCGACGTCGTCAGCGCCATGATATCTTCACGCTCAATAGGCGTAATGAACGTTTTGTTCAGCTCTGTCAGAATTGTATGTACAAAGCGATCACATTTGGTTTCATATTCTTTCATGACCTTTGCAAACTGAGTAACGTCCTGGAGGTTGGAAACATGCTGTTCAAAATACTGCACAGCCTCTAGAATCGTGTCTGCCATCGCTTCGAACGTGGTAAAGAAAATATCTTTTTTCTTAAACATGAGTATCCCCTTCGCCTTGATGCATAGTTGACATGGTCCGGTACCATTCAGCCATCAAATGAACCGTCAATATCTTAACATAGTTTACATGTGAATTGTTAAGGGATTGTAAAGGATTTATGACTTTTTCAAAAAACTTTCACTTTTTTATTTTTCTGCCCTGCCACCCGTACCTATTGTTTTCTTCTGCGACCATTTTTAACCGCCTAATATTTATAAAGCGTGGCTTTTTCTTACTCTCCGGTGTCTAATTAAAGGTAAGAGCAAGAGGAGGTACAGTCATGTCAGGCGCCCCGGACAAATTCCCTGTTTATCCGGATGAACAGGGCAGCAGCCAGTATCATACGCAGAGCAGCAAGGAGCAATTCGAAGCGGTATATCAGCAGTACAACAGCCGTATCCGCCATTATCTCTCCACTAAGGTGAACCCTGTTCATGCCGAGGATCTCACGCAGCTGGTGTTCATGAAGGTTCTGCAGAACCTCCACACCTTCAGGGATGAATCCAGTCTGTTCACTTGGATCTTCAAGATTGCCAGGAATACGCTGCTGAGTGAATATAGAAGCCAGTCCCGGGTCCGGGAATCCGCATCGGAGCTCTCCGAATTCGCGGCCATCCCTCTCGATTACGCCGAGCAAGTAGAGATCCGAATCGATATCCGCTGTGCGATTCAGAAGTTAACGGCCCTCGATCAGCAGATTATTGAGCTGCGGTTCTATGCCGGCTGTACACTGCTTGAGATCGCCGAGATTGTCGGCATGCGCCAAAGCGCTGTGAAGAACAGGTACTACCGGGCCTTGGAGCGGCTGAGAAGCGAGCTTAACGAATGGGGTGACATTACCATTATGTCCATTGAGAATAGGTTCGCGGTCATCCATAAGGATGATTCCGATTCCAGCACGCCAAGCAGTTCCACGCTTAATCAACAGCAGCAGCAGCAGCAGCAAAGCAAAGTCCACAAGGATCTGTTCGAAGAGCTGCGCCTAAACGTCGACCGGTTGTCCAAGACCTACAAGCATGCCTCTACCCGCAAAATCATTTTCGAAATTTATCCGGATCTCCCTGCATTCCATCAGGCGGTCGGCGAGCCGGATGCACCGAATTGGTTCATGGGCACCTATGAGGGTGACGTGATCAAGATGGTTTCGCCGCTTAATCCCGGGCCAGAGCATACGTACCGGACCATTCTGCAATCGGCTGTCCACCTATTCGCGATGTGGCTCATCACCGACATTAACCCCGGGGCTCCCAAATGGATTCGCCAAGGTGTCGGGGCCTATGAGACGAAGCAGATGACAGCGGAGTATCTTCGCGATACGATGGTGGATGCCGTTAAGAAGGGAGCCATTCCGCACTTCGCGGATCTCGACAATGACACATGGGATTTCGAGAGGATGCTGGGTTTTCAGTTCTCCTACAAGCTCGTCGAATTCATCACAGCCGAATACGGCCTGGATGCGCTGAATAAGCTGATCCGGAGTCCGTATGATTATCAAGGGATCTGCAAGCGCTCTGAGATTGAGCTGCGCGAGCAGTGGATTGCGTATATGACCAAACAGCAGTGAAGCTGGAGGCAGTTGGTAGGCATCAGCATTTGGTAGGTGAACAACAATTGGTAGGCGATCAGCAGCCGGTAGGCGATCAGCAGCCGGCAGGCGATCAACAATCGACAGGCAATAAGATCGGCCGACCACTGCAATGCCCGGCATTCACTAAAAAAGCCCCTGCGGCGCTGCATCATTGTGCAGCGTTACAGGGACTTTCTCCGTCTAGCAGCTAGGATTGGAATTGCGATTCTCAGCTGTTTGTTTTCGCTGTTAATCGTATATTGTATTCATCTTTAACCATGTGTTATTCACAGTTTGACGGCCTCTCTGCTAGCTGTAGCTCACATGTCCCGCGAATGTCGGGGACAGCGGCACGATGTGATAGAAGGTTTTACCCGGAACGAACGGCAGCTCCTGCCCGTCCTTCATCAGCCGGATCACATCGTCATCGCTTCTCACCCATGTGCATTCAACAGCTTTGCCCAGCTGGATCAGCACAGCAGGACCGCCGGATTCGAGATTGACCTCAAGCCGGCCGTAATCGTCATAGGTCTTATGCTTGGCGCCCAAGACAACGAGATTCGTCGCGGATAATTGGTCACCGGTTGTTAAATCGGTATGCGGCTCACCATTGATAGAGCGCAGATAGAGCTTCGTTGCCTCATCATAGGCATACGATACCTTGTAATCCTTGAGCAGGAAATTCAGGTTCACCGATGCTGCCGGTACACCGGCCGCCGTCGCCCCCGCATCCGAGAACGGGAAGGTCGGGATGGTAACGGTCTGATCGTACTTCTTCTTCAGCGCGCCTTCGCGAAGCTTCTCTAAATTCGAATAGAGATTATGAGGCGCTTTGCGGAAACTCTCCCGGTAGAAGTAGCTGCCCGCATTCGTGATCTCATCCAGGTAGGCTTTGTGCTGATGCTGCAGCACATCGTAACCGTCGTTACTGGCGCCTGCATGCACCAGTACGCCGCCAAGCGCCTCGCCAATCCGGATCAGATACGGCCGGTTGCTGCGAATCGGACCGATCGGATCGGTGAAGTTATCGCTTTGAAAAATCGCCACAAGGCGCGTAATGCCGCCTTCCGCCAGCACCTCCCACACCATATCCGCATGCGGCAGGCCGGATTGCGGACGGGCCGCTGAGAAATTATTCACCATCACGGCAAAAGGGCGCTGCACAGGCTCTGTTGGCAATGCAAGTCCCGTCAATGGGGCAATGAAGGAGGGCGGATCGACAGGTTCCGGCTCAACCGCTGGCGGGTCAATGGGAACCACCGGATCGGTATTCTCTGTAAGCGGTTCCGTCTTGTTGTTGGTAGCATTCGCATTACCGCCGCATCCGGCCAAGAGACCGGCAGCCAGCAGCATGAGGACGAAGAGCGTTATTGTACTTGTGCGGAACCAAGTCCCGCCATTGTCTCTAGTAACCATGCAAGTCCACCTTTATGAGTTAATATCGGCATATCCTGATACCCCTTATTAAACCATAGGAGCATGCGGATTGTCTCTCCCAAGCGGACATATACCAGAATCCACTAGGCGCGCCGCCGGATACGGTACTTATAAAATCCTTGTCCGTTCCCGGTACCGCAACGGCTGTTCACCTGTGAACCGCTTGAACCATTTGCAAAAATAATGCACGCTGCCCAGCGACAGCCGCTCCGCAATCTGGGTCGAGCTCAGGTCTGTCTGTTCCAGCAGCCTTTTCGCCGCCGCAAGCTTCATCTCCATATGGTACTTATGGGGCGCCATGCCGACGCGTTCTTTGAACAGTCTCGCCGTATAATCCACGCTGTATGCAGTCGTTAGACTGAGCCATACCGGATCGTAAGCCTGCTCCGCCTGCTGGATCAGGCGTTCCTTCACCTGCGCCACCTGCCGGTCAAGCGGCGATACGGCGTATTCGTTATTCCGAATCCAGCGCAGCAGCCTTGCTGCGAGCTGGGTGAATATCCCCCTAAGCAGCAAAGGCGACATCTGGCTCCCCCGATTATATTCCTCCACCAGCTCCTCAAAGAAAGTCAGCGGCCACATGCCGCAATTGGTACCGGATGGCAGCATGCCGTCACGGTCATCCAGCTCGAAGCCTGCCAGCTTCTCCTCGGCGACATCCACGATGGTTCCCCGCAGGTCGTACGGCCTGCTGCTCAAGGAACCGTGTGGTGTAAAATGCAGTCCGAACAGCACGAAAGGATCCTTCGGATCGGCTTCGATTTCATGCGGTACCCCGGGCCCATAGCATAATAAAAGGCCTGCTTGCGCCCGGTAACGATGGCCGCCAATCCGGACATGACCGCTGCCCCGCTGCACGAACAGCCACTGGTAATCGCTGATTATGCGGGGACCGAATCTCTCTCCAGGCTTGCATTCCAGCCGGTTGGCATAATGCACAATCGGTTGAAAATCATCGTTAACCGCTGCCGCCTTCCACATGCGCGAGGCTCCTCCTTTTTTCTGTATGAGAAGTCATAGAGTCACTGTCCAAATCTCATTCCGGTAAATGACAATCCTTACAGGCGGGGTGCAAATACGATTGACTTCCCGCGTGCTATGCTACAGCCATATACAGCCTCAGTTTCATATCTATCCATAAGGGGATGTTACTTATGACTCTAAAGCAAGAACAGGACAATGACAAGCAGCCGGTCAGCGGTGCCTTTGAGGATTCAACCTCTCTTCTGAGCAAGCCGGATCAGCTCCGTGCAAGGGCTGAGAAGGATGGGCTGTTATTCTTCCGCGGATTGCTGGATCGTGAGCATGTGCTGGCTTTGCGCCTGGATATCCTGGAGATTCTGGACCGATATGGCGTAATGAGCAGCCGGCACCCGCTTCAAGCGGGCATTGCAGATTTGACAGCTGTTAACCGCTACTCCGAGAGCGAGCTGCAATGGAACGGCGTCGGAGTGACCGAGGCGATGTATCTGGATATTCAGAAGCTGGAATCCTTTCATGCACTGGCTCATTCACCAGCGCTTTTATCGATGTATGAGTCGCTGTTCGGAGGAACAGCCCCCTTCGTTCACCCTCGCCATATCGGGCGGATTATGCTTCCGCATGCCAGCGCCAAGATCACGCCGTCGCATCAGGATTTTCTTCATATCCAGGGAGCCTCCAGCACCTGGACCTGCTGGACTCCGCTTGGCGATGTGCCGCTTGCGCTTGGCGGACTCGCCATCTTGAAAGGCAGTCACCAGGCCGGATTGCTCGGCGTTACGGCAGCGCCGGGAGCGGGCGGGCTGGAAAGCATTCTATGCGGGCTTGATTATGAGTGGCTGACGATTGATTACGAATCCGGCGATATCGTGACCTTTCACAGCCATACGGTTCACAAATCGCTGCCTAACCGGCGCCCCGGGCAGATTCGCTTATCCTGCGACTACCGCTATCAGCCTGTTAACGAGGTTATTGAAGGCGCCTCCCTGCTGCCGCACGGTCCATTCACTTGGGAGGAATTATATAAGGGCTGGCAGAGCGAGGACCTTAAGTATTACTGGAGCAAACAGGCTTTATCGTTGAGTACCTTTGACGAAAGCATCCGCTGGCAGAAGGACAAGATCTGCTAATAATGTTCTGCTAAGGATGAGACCAGCGATACGTAATCCCGGCTTCAGGTATAGTTCATGGCAAAAATCACATACTAGTGAAAAATGAGGCAAGCCCCAGCGGCAGGTTCAGGCTTGCCTCAGTTATGCCAGGAGGTGGACGGAATGTCCGCATTTCTCGACTGGTTAGCCGATCACTGGTTATCTGCTTCGGTTATCGTTCTTGCAGCCGCCGCGATTGCGTATGTCAGCGTCAAGCATAAATCACTGTTTTATAAAGAGTAGAAAATGCAGGCGGTTGACCGCCGGTCACCGGCTTGAATACCGGCTCTGCATCAGCGGCGATTGCTGCTAACGGAGCAGCCGAAGACGGCAGCCGCCTCGCACCGCCACACCGCGCGCTGGGAACAGCGCGCTTAACAGAAAGCGAAAGCCGGAACAGCCGATCATTCGATCGGCTGTTCTTCTTGCGGTATTTTGCGCAATGGAATGCGTATCGTAACTGTCGTGCCCTCACCGAGCGTGCTCATGATCCGGAAAACTCCGCCATGAAGCTCGACAATCTCTTTGCAGATGGCCAGGCCAAGCCCGCTTCCTGAGCGCTGACTGCTTCCTTTATAGAATTTATCCGTCACATGAGGCAGATCCTCTAGAGAGATCCCGCTGCCCGTATCTGTAACGGCAATTCGCACCCAATCCATGTCCAGATCCGCTGTAACCGTAATGGAGCCCTCTCTTGGCGTGAATTTCAACGCATTATCGAGCACGTTGATGAACACCTGCTTCATCCGGTTGGCGTCCGCTTCGACAGGCAGCGTCGCAATGGAGTAGTTGCCCGTTATCGTAATAGATTCCTTCTGGGCACGCGCCTCGAATTGCTTAATCGTCTCCCGCATCGGCTTAAGGAGATCAAGCGTCTCCGGATGAAGCACGATGCTCTTGGCATACAGCTTCGAGAAATCCAGCAGATCCTCAACAAGCCCGGAGAGGCGGACCGTCTCGCGGTCGATGATCGCAAGGCCCATCTGCATCTCTTCCACATCCGCCGGATCACCGGAAGCGAGCGTCTCGCTCCAGCCTTTGATCGAAGTCAGCGGCGTTCGCAGCTCATGCGAGATGGAGGAGATGAAATCCTCCTTCAGCTTCTCCCGTCTTGTCAGCTCCGAGGCCATCGTGTTGAGCGTCTCCGCCAGCCGTCCGATCTCATCCCGGTCATGATAAGCGAGCGCTGTACGCTTGGACCAATCTCCCTCCGCAATTTGCTCGGCGACCCGTGTCAGGTTCCGGATCGGTCTTACGATCCGGTTCGCCAGGATGACGCTCATCGTGAAGAAGAGCAGGATGACAGCCGATCCAACGAGCAGCGTGATCCACAGCATATTGCGGATGATATCGTCCACCTGCTTGAGCGAAGCGGTATAGCGGAACATGGCGACGACGCGCTGATCCTGCTTAATAGGCAGCGTGACGGCTGCGATCCGCTCCTTCGTAAGCGGGTCGATGCCGCGCCAAACCCCCTTCTCGCCGTCAATCCCTCTAAGCACATCCGGCGTTGCTAGCTCGGAGCCGTCTCCAGGCAGACCGTCGCTGTCGACGACGATAACGCCTCTGTTATCCAGAAGCTGCAGCTTGGAAGTGCCTATCGTCATATTTTGCAGCATGTAGCGTGCCTTTTCCTTCATCGGCTGGTAAGCGATATTGCGGTTATGCAGGGCGGCTTCCGTCTCTGCCCGCTGAAGCACCGAGCCCAGCGCGCTGCTGTAATAGTAATTCCATACCAACGCTCCGAAAATCGTACCGAGCATCACGACGACAAGCAGGATAAGCACGCCGTACGTCCATACGATTCGAGTGCGAAGACTGCTCATTAACGGTCGCTCCGTTTCCACCGGTAGCCAAAGCCCCATAACGTCTCGATAAACTGCGGATCAGAGGGCTCATCCTCAAGCTTCTGACGGATTCGGCGGATATTGACATCGACGATCTTCAAATCCCCGATGAAATGCCGCCCCCACACCGCATCCAAAATCGCATCGCGGCTGAGCCCTTCGCCTGCCCGCTCCATCAGCAGCTCCACAAGCGTCCACTCCGTCGGCGTCAGTACGATCTCCGTTCCCTGTTTCCACAGCTTCCGCTCCGCCGCCGATAAACGAAAAGGCCCGGAGCGAAGCTCTCTCGGGAGCGCTCTTGGCTGGTAGGCATTCGATGCTGCAGGGGGCAATGGTTGTGAGGCATGAGGCGTGTTCCCTGCAGCCGTATTTGCGGAAGAGACCGCAGTTTCATTGTCAGCCGCATTCATGCTGCGGCTTGTCATCTCGTTCGTACTTCCGGCAGGCTGGTTAGCCGCCGCGTCATGGTGTTGTTGGTCATTCCGAATATGGGGCGTGGCTGCGCCCGATGCATTTGACTGGTCGCCTGGCGGATGCAGGATATCATGATTAGGGCCTGAATGACTCGCTCCCGATGGTGCAACAGCCGCTCCAGCAGCTCCCTGCGCACCTGCTTCAGGCCATGACAACCCGCCCGGCATCATCCGCCGGTTCAGCGAATTCAGCCTCGCGATGAGCTCGCCGGGACTGAACGGCTTCTGGACATAGTCGTCGGCACCAAGCTCAAGGCCGCGAATCTTATCCTCTTCCTGCGACTTTGCCGTCAGCATGATGATGCCCATGCGGGGAAACCGTGCCCGCAGCTGCTCGCAGACCTCAAAGCCGCTGATGGTCGGCAGCATAACATCAAGCAGCGCAACGTCAAAAGGCGGCGAAGCCGCCTCGGCTAACGCCAGCGCGGTTTCCCCGTCTTCAGCTTCGGTCACTTCCATACCGTTTCGCTTCAAATTTATACGTACGAAGCCACGAATAGCTTCCTCATCCTCCAGCAGCAAAATGCGCATTAGATTCCTCCTAAGAGTTTTTGCGATACTTCCTGATATGCTCCTCAGTAAACAAAAACTTGCATCGGAAGCATAAGCTGAGTTTTTGCGATACTTCCTGATATGCTCCTCAGTAAACAAAAACTTGCATCGGAAACATAAGCTGAGTTTTTGCGATAGATCGTAATTATGCATCCGTGCAAGCAAAATGCTCATTTCAAAAGCATAAGCTTCGTTTGTTTGTAATCCTTCATTGGGATACGCTTAGCTTGCACAAAACCCGCTTCTAAAACAAAAGCCGAATATTTTGCGATACTTCGCGGACATTGCATCAGCTCAGGCCGAAACTCCCCCTATAAGCATAAGCTTCGTTTACCGCCATCCTCCACTGCAAACCCTCTACTGCTCGGGAAGCAGCATGAACATATTTTTCAGCGTCGTTTCGCTCGGCGGCAGCGGATTCACCTGCTGCGTATCGTCTAGCTTATCCCATACGGCATAATAGACCATACCGGCTGCCCGCTCCAAGAGCATAAATTCACTGGCATTCTCCTGCAGCTGATGCTCTATGGCATCCCAGTCATTGAGCGGAACGATGCGTATGACCATAACCTCTATGCGTTTACCCGACTTTGAATCATAATAATCAACTGCGATGTCTGATTTGCTGCCCTCTTTGGGGTGGCGGACTGTGTAATCCTGCCATCCTGCAGGAATGCGCAGCGCAAAGTTCTGCTCATAATCGGCGTAACGCTCACCGACGACGTCAAAACGCCCTGCCCCGTCCCACTGCTTATACTGCTCGATCCATACCAGATCACTGTACGGCACACCCTCGTCTTGACCGGGGGCTTCGCGAAGCACATGGATATCCAGTATACCATCCCCATTGCCGTCTCCGGCAATCAGCGCATCCATCGTGCTGTCTTCATCCTGGGCGCCCCGCTGGGAGGAAGGATAGATTTTCAGCAGCTTCCCTTTATCCCACAGGAGCATCGTCGTGTTCGACGAGTGCGCACCTACGATGGCATCCGTAATGATGCCGAATCGTTTTGGCGCGATTTTGCCAATTGATATATTGTAATAACCGTTCACGGAACCATCCATCGAGGTGGAAGCAGCTGCAAGCACAGCCCCGCCCAGGAATCGGAATACATGAATCGAAGCGGTCATTTTCTCGCTATTCAATCGGATCAGCACAAGCTCGGACTTTCCGTCCCCGTCCACATCGCCTTGCGACATCGTATCATAAGACAGCTCCTTCAGCGGCTTCAGCGGAACATCGCCCTTGTAAGCCGGCGGGACATGATAGATATTCAGCAAATGCTCGGGCTCGCCATACTGGTTCCAACCGATGAGCACCTCCGGCTTGCCGTCATGATCCAGATCGGCGATCCGCAGGACATCGATGCCATAATTCGAGGATTCCTCGAAAGTAAACCAATACTTCCAGCCGCCCTTCTTATTGCTTTGGAGGACCATGACCTGTTGAGCGCTATTATTGTTGATAAAAGTAACCAGAGCTTCGAGCTCCCCGTCACCGTTAATATCCGCTTTCATCACCGCGGAGTTCGATTTCTCCTGAACAGGGAGGGAGAGCTTCGCTCTCGATGGCAATGCGTCCCGCACAGCGGAAGCAAGCACCGCATTCTCCGGCGTAGACTGCGGATTAAGCAGCAAATCGGCCGGTGTGGCTGTATACTGACAGCCGGTCATGCCCAGCAGGCCAAGGATGCATAAGCTCATAATCCCCAGCTGCCGCGCCCAATGTAGTCGCATCATCTATCTCTTCGCGCCCTCCTTTCCCCATCCGTACAGCAGCCCCCGCTGACAATACGCCTTGAACCTATAATCGCTTAAATGATGCCCGTTTCTAAGCCGTTGCCGTTGCCGTTTTCGCCGTCAATTTGCCGCCATGATTCTTCGCAGCCAGCAGCTCATCCACCGTCACGAACGTGTAACCCTTTTTGCGCAGATCTTGAATAACAAGCGGCAAGAGATTAACTGTACTCGCGATATGTTTGCTTCCGAATGAATGCATAAGTATGATTCCGCCTGGATGTGTGTTCTTGTTGACGTTCGCCCGCATCGCGGCTACCGATTTGCCTGCCCAGTCATCCGTATCCACCGTCCAGCCGACGAGCTCCCGATTGTTATACTTGATGATAGCTTTGAGCATTGGAGATACCGCGCCATAAGGAGCACGCACCAGACGCGGCACGAATCCGTTCGACCGCTGAATCAGGGTGTCGGTCCATTTGATCTGATTCTTGATTCCATTCATATCTTTCTTCGTCAAATCCGAATGATTATACGTATGATTGCCGATGCTGTGTCCTTCTGCGGCGATTCGCTTCATGACAGCAGGGTATTTCTTAATCTGTGTTCCGACAGTGAAGAAGGTCGCCTTGACCTTGTATGCTTTTAAAATGTCCAATATTGCCGGTGTATATCGATTATCCGGCCCATCGTCGAAAGTGATCGCCACAAGCTTCGTGCCGGGCTTCGCCTGGTACTGCACAATCGCAGCTGTCGGCCTGTCCAGGCTAACCGACGGAATCCAAGACTTAGGCGGAACGTTGGTCTGGGACGGTAATTGCGGCTTCGGGCCAGTCGAATCGTTCTTGCCATCCGCGGTCTGGACCGCTCCACTCCCGCCGGCCTCCCCTCCCGCCAGGTTAGCATCCGTAATCTGGGGAGAGGGATTAACGCCGCCGCTTCCAACAGCTTGAGCGTGACCAGGTCTCCCCGGATCAGACCCGAGCTCCCACTTGGACTGGGTGCTTAAGACCACAAGGACTGCTATTAAACTGAAACCAACTATTAAAAAGACAACAGGGAACCGGCGCCGCTTATGTCTAATGCTTCTCTGTATCATACCTCTATCTCCTCGCCCATGCTATACGTCTATCGTATAGGAAACAGGGCCGGAAGTTGTTACAAAGAAGTAACATCTTGGTTTAACAGGCAGCCCCATTGGTTCAGCTTCCTTCGCCGCTGGAGCGGCAAAGACGCTAAGGACAACAAAGCTGTGGTTAAACCCCACGGCGCGCAAAAGAATGAATCTAAATGAAACCCAGCACCCTTGATTTGTTCCCATTGATCGCCACGTCATTCGTATCGTCTTCTCATAAGAAAAGTTTATTAGATTACTAGGTGTGTTGATAGTTTGAAGATACAATTCAGCACCGAGGTTTTTTAATTATTTTTCTAAAGATAACCGTTCAAATACTTTGAAAACTATATTCTGTTCATGCATGTATCACATACACAAGCAAATAAAAAGAAGTAAATAATAACGCTGGATACGTTATTACCTACTTCAACGGTCTCAAGTTGTTATTGTCATGTATCGATTAATAATACATTTCTTTCCTTCTATGCGATCTGCATAATAACAAGGTGTGCGGAAACCGGCCTAGTTCCTCCAGCGAGAGGAGTGATCGTGAGTGCTGCGGCATTGCCAGCAGGATTACGTACCGTGAGTACGGAATTAATGACCGAAGTTTGTACAAGAGCCATTCCTTCGATTTGAGTAGTACCTGTTGCACGCCCGAAAACCGTATAAGCAAGGTCAGCTCCATTGAGTGTTAAAATCAGTTGACCCGGTTCGTTTACACTCACCTCAAACAAAACCTGATACGTGCCAATTTCAGCTAAGTTAAATGAGCTCGCATTTATACGGGTGATTTCAGTCCCACTGACAGGACCATCTTGAGGAAAACTTACGTCAGTATCGGGAGCTACTGTTGCTGCATTATTAGGAGGCATCAAGGCAAAAAAATCAGCAAAGCCTAATACCCCTCCTGCTGGTCCTGTTGCCCCTGTTGCCCCTGTTGCTCCTGTTGCTCCTGTTGCTCCTGTTGCCCCTGCGGGTCCTGCGGGTCCTACTGGTCCTGCGGGTCCTGCCGGTCCAGCTGCGCCTATTGCTCCTGCAAGTCCTGCCAATCCTTGGGGTCCAAGTGCACCTACGAGTCCTTCGGGGCCTATTGCGCCTATTGCTCCTGCAAGTCCTGCCAATCCTTGAGGTCCAAGTGCACCTGCGAGTCCTTCGGGGCCAAGTGCGCCAATTGCTCCTGCAAGCCCTGCAAGTCCTTGAGGTCCCAGAGCTCCCGCAATTCCTTCGGGACCAAGTGCGCCTATTGCTCCTATAAGTCCTGCAACTCCTTGAGGGCCAAGTGCTCCTGCAAGTCCTTCAGGGCCTATTGCGCCTATTGCTCCTGCAAGCCCTGCAAGTCCTTGGGGACCAAGTGCTCCCGCAAGTCCTTCGGGACCAAGTGCGCCTATTGCTCCTATAAGTCCTACAAGTCCTTGGGGGCCAAGCGCTCCCGCAAGTCCTTGAGGTCCAGCTTCCGCAATTGCTCCTCCAAGTTCTTGAAGTAACCGCTGACCTGCTGGTCCTGGAGGTCCTGGACGTCCTCGACGTCCTGGAGGTCCTTGAAGTCCCCGGGGACATGTTACCCGACATATTTTTTTAATAACTCGACGACGGCGTTTCTTTCTTTTGCCCTTTGTTGGGCAAACAATTACGGTTTTCTTTTTACACCGTTTCTTTCTATCCAGACAACTCAACAACGACACCTCCCTGTAAAGATGGTTCAGTGTACGCGAGTTGTTTAATTTAGGCATGGACAAATAGCCTGCTATTAGCTAGACTAAAAACTATTTTCAGAAAATTGGGTTAATGGTAGAGTTGTTTTGCCTATAGCAATTCTACAAAACCCCACACTCTTTCACTTATCATTACATATTTTATATTCAGGACAACTCATACTTCACTTTGTTAACCCAAATCACATTTGGGTCTTTTTTTTGTGAATTCATCCCCTTTTTGATACATAACTGTGTGATATAACGGGAGAAGTCTTGATACTCAGATTGTCGTATTCATTTTACGTACTGAACGTAATGATTTTTACCGCTTCGGCGATGTGCCTGACTATCTGGACGGAACGTTCCATTCTCGTACCCGTTGTTATTCCGAGCTGCCAGCATTTCAGAACGGCCTCTTGTGCCCATTGCGGAATATCTCCAGCAGCCTGGAACGGAAGTTCTTCATTGGTTGAATGATGCGTTCATTCGGCAAGACGCAATAAACTTGAAATTGTTCCCAGCTGTGCAGGATTTATCTTTATTTATATGGAATTTAGAGAGATACACGCTGGCCCAAACACTAAGGAGACCCCGATGAAGAAGAAGCTAAAATGGATCATTCCGCTGCTCTTGATCCTCGTTGTTGGATGCGCACTTATCGTGAATGGTATATTGACTGCGACTGTGCAAACAAATAACATCTTTGTAAAAGAAATCACATTCTCGAATGGAATGCTGTCGCTGTCAGGCGATTTTGCGGACAGTGCGCTGGATTACAAAGGCTATATGCTGCGGCACGACCGTAGTAAGCTGTATATCCAACTAACCGGCAGCCTGCTTACGTTTAACAAGAGGGATGGCTCCTTCAACGTCCATGTGGATGTAAAGGATTTGGGAACCATCCAAGAAATTTATCTTCAGGACAATTCCAGTCAGCGGCTCATTTGGCCCAAATAACATTTTATCCCCAAACTTATACACATATTATCCACAAGTCATTAAGGTTATTAAATTTCTCCGTGCATAGCAAAGGAGCAGTCCCTAGAGTCTGCTCCTTGTTCGAGTTTATTGATTAATGAATTTCTCAAATACATAGCCGTAGTCTTTTTCCTTATAATCTTTATGGGTTTCAACGAGCCACATGAAGGCGGCCTGGTTGATCTCTTTGAACTGATCCACAAGATTGCCTTGGATGTTGGCGATCCGGCTCAGCGTGCTTGAAGTCATATCCAGGCTTTTGTTCGCGTAGCTGGTAATGATTTCGTTCTCATAGGTAATTTCCTCGATTTTGATCAACGCCTTGTACAGGTCCTTCAGCTCTTCAATATGCTTCTTATTCACATCGATCGAGAACGGCTGCGAGCCCAGCGTGAACTTTATCTCCACATCCAGATCGACCGTTCCGGCAGTCTCCAGCAGGACGTTAGCAAATTTATTCGTGCTATAAGGATACCGGCGAAGCGTGCGCTTCTTGCTGATGGCACTCGTACCGTCCAAGTGGATCAGGGCAAGGTTTGTAAAGCAATATTCATCTGACTTCGACTTAATCAGAAAGTATATTTTCTCGTTCTCCTCATGCATCACATAATCGTCGGCGTCCACTTTGTCGTAATCTGCCGGCTTGATGACTGCCCCAATATCGCTGATTCCCAGCAGGTCGGCCGCTACTCTTTTAAACATACACTCATTCCTCTCCCATGAAAATCAAATCATTCCCTTCATCATTATACAGAAAATTGGAAGCTGGAGGGGCAGGAATTTCTCCCTTTTCGGAAGTGGCTATTTATGGGCAAAGACACCATCCGGCATTCTCCCATCAAAAAACCCGCATCTCGGATTTGATCCGGCATGCGGGCTTTTGAGGGGTACGTACATGTGATTAAGGAGTTAATGGGGTCGTTCCTCAAAGGTTTGGCAGCAGGTTTCCGATGAATCGGAAGCCTCGTCCCGGTGATTTCCGACTTTCTGGTGAGCATGCGCGGTGATTTCAATCATGATTGAATCCGCCACGCATACATTCCCATCCTCCCAATGCTGGCAATTTGCAACGCTGCATTTGACCATTGGATGTTCCATCGTATTCACTTCTCCCTTCGGGGTTGTATGTACTTGTACCACCTTGGGAGGGGGATTGAAACATTTTGCTTGATGGCGGGCAGGCGGAGTAGAATGATTAAAACACTGTTAGTTTGAGAAAGGAGAAGGAGATGACCGTGGCGCAACGTTCCAAGTCATGCTCTTGCTCTCCAGCTGCCCAGCTGCTTCTATAACTACATCTGCTTCTAAGACCAGTACCATCTGGCAGCTGAATCTCAAGCGCGGTACCTGTGCCTAAATTCCTCTACTCTACTGCTTCTATTGCTATTTCCATTCTCAATACTTACTCTGCTGCTCCAATTCTAATTTTCGGCTTTCGGCACCTCCTTCTACCTTTCATCTTGCTAGCCAAACCTCTTCACTGAGCTAAAGGCTATACTGTATTTCGTACAGTATGTGAAGCTTTTTTCGCTTTCTTAGCCACCTATACTGTATTCCGTACAGTTAAATCGACCTCATAGGGTGCTTTTGAGCCAAATCACGAAATAATAACTGGAAATTTCCAGTATAGGGTGCGCTGCGAAAGAAATGGGCTCCAAATAGCTGCAATTATCCAGTATAGAAGCTGCTGCTGTCAGCTCGGCAGCTTGATATTGCCCCAGAGCCACTATTGGCGCCTTCTATGAAGCTCTTGATTAACCAAATAAGGCGGATCATGCAAATGGGCCGCTCCGAAAAGTCATAAACATGACTTTTGGAACAGCCCATTTCGGTACAAACCATAGTTAGATCAGCAGCTCTCTTCTTTCTCTCCGCCTGAGGGAAAGAACAAACCAGTGTTACTTAAGTGCCTTCGCCGCAATATCCGTACGGTACTGCATGCCTTCGAACTTGATCACGGATACGGCTTCATACGCACGAGCGCGTGCCTCAGCAATATCGCGGCCGCGGCCGACGATACCAAGCACCCGTCCGCCGTTGGTTACGAATTCTCCGTCTTTCTCGGCAGTGCCGGCATGGAACACAAGCGCGCCTTGTGCCTTAGCAGCTTCCAAGCCTTCAATGACACGGCCCTTCGGATAGCTGCCCGGATAGCCCTCGGAAGCAGCAATCACGCATACTGCAGCCTCTTCGCTCCACTCCAGCTCAAGCTGATCCAATCGTCCATTGATCGACGCCAATATAATATCTACGAGGTCAGTCTTCAATCGCGGAAGAACAACCTGTGTCTCTGGATCGCCCATCCGAGCATTGAACTCGATCGTTTTCACGCCGTTCTTCGTCATCATCAAGCCAGCGAACAGCACGCCGCGGAAAGAACGGCCTTCACTCACCATGGCTTTAGCTGTCGGCTTAATGATGTTCTCGATTGCATCCTCTACAAGGGCTGGATCAATATGCGGCAGTGGTGTGTACGTGCCCATACCGCCTGTGTTCGGGCCTTTATCGTTATCGAAGATCGGCTTGTGGTCCTGTGCGGGAACCATTGCACGAACGGTTTCCCCATCGACGAAAGCAAGGATGGACATCTCTTGTCCTTCCAGGAATTCTTCGATAACGACGCGTCCGCCGGATTCGCCGAACACTTTGCCAACCATCATATCGCTCAGCGCCTGCTCCGCTTCTTCTAATGAATAAGCAACGGTAACGCCTTTACCGGCTGCAAGACCGTCCGCTTTTATGACAATCGGGATTTCTTGCTGGCGCAGATAAGTAAGCGCCGTTTCGTAATCGGTGAATGTCTCGTATTTTGCCGTAGGAATGTTGTATTTCTTGAGCAAATTCTTCATGAAGATCTTGCTGCCTTCAATCTCAGCTGCATTCTTGCGCGGTCCGTAGACCGGGATGTTCTGCTCCTCGAACGCATCTACGATGCCTTCCGCAAGCGGATCATCCGGCCCGACTACGACTAAATCAACGGAATGATCCATGGCAAATTGAATGAGATCCGCGAACCGGTTAACCGGAATCGGGGCACATTCAGCAAGCTCCGCAATACCTGCATTGCCCGGTGCACAGTAGATTTTCTTTACCTTCTCGCTATTGTTTAGCGCCCAGACGATCGCATGCTCTCGTCCGCCGCCGCCGATGACCATTATCCGCAAAGGAAACCCTCCCCAAGTAGGCCTTAATGTTTAAAATGACGTACGCCAGTCAGCACCATAGCAATGTTGTTGGCATTCGCAACTGCAATGGATTCTTCGTCTTTGATCGAACCGCCCGGTTGGATAACAGCTGTAATGCCCGCTTTAGCTGCAATTTCAAGCGTGTCGCCCATTGGGAAAAACGCATCGGAAGCAAGTACCGAGCCGGCTGCTTTCTCGCCCGCCTGCTCAATGGCAATGCGCGCTGCGCCTACGCGGTTCATTTGGCCGGCGCCAACGCCGACTGTCATATTATCCGAAGCAAGCAGAATCGCGTTCGACTTTACATGCTTAACGACTTTCCAGCCGAACAGCAGCTGCTTCAGTTCTTCTTCGGTTGGTTTACGGTTCGTAACGACTTTGATGTCGTCTTCCGTCAAGCTGTGAACATCGCTCTCTTGTACAACCATACCGCCGTCGACGCTCGTTACGAGCCATTCCGGCTTGCGCTCGCCTGCTGCTTTCAGCTCGCCGAGCTTCATAAGACGGATATTCTTCTTCTTCGTCAGCACTTCAAGCGCCTCCGGAGTGAATTCTGGCGCGATGATGATCTCAAGGAAAATCTCGCCGAGCAGCTTAGCCGTTTCAACACCGATTGTGCGGTTCGCCGCAACGATACCGCCAAAGATGGAGGTCGGATCAGCTGCGTATGCTTTTTGATAAGCTTCATGGATATCGCTGCCGATACCAACGCCGCATGGATTCATATGTTTAACAGCTACGACAGCAGGCTCGTTAAATTCCTTGACGATCCCAAGTGCTGCATTGGCGTCATTGATGTTGTTGTAGGAAAGCTCTTTGCCGTGAAGCTGCTCTGCAGTCGTGATGTTGCCGGCAGCTGCAAGCGGCTTGCGGTAAAAAGCAGCCTTCTGATGCGGGTTCTCTCCGTAACGAAGATCCTGCACCTTCTCATAAGTAACCGTGTAGCTTTCCGGAAGCGGGTTGCCCTGCAGCTTGGAGAGGTAATCGCCGATCAATGCATCGTAAGCGCCTGTGTGGCGGAATACTTTGGCTGCAAGCACTTTACGGGTCTCAAGCGTCGTATCGCCTTCTGCTTTCACTTGATCAAGAACGGTTTGGTAATCTGCCGAATCCACGACTACCGTCACGAAAGCATGGTTCTTCGCCGCTGAGCGAAGCATAGTCGGTCCGCCGATATCGATATTCTCAATGGCGTCCTCGTAGGAAACATCCGGTTTGGCAATCGTCGCTGCAAAAGGATACAGGTTGACGACAACGAGGTCGATGTAGTCTAAGCCGAGGTCTTTCATCGCTTTTTGATGCTCTTCGTCATCACGAACGGCAAGCAAGCCGCTATGTACAGCAGGGTGAAGCGTCTTAACGCGGCCATCGAGAATCTCCGGGAAGCCCGTTACATCCGAAATACCAACAACCGGAACGCCTTCTTTCTCAAGCAGGCTCGCCGTTCCACCAGTCGAAATAATTTGCACGCCAAGTCCCGCAAGTGCCCGTGAAAACTCTACAATCCCCGTCTTGTCGGACACACTAATCAACGCTCTACGAATAGCCAAGATAATAGACCTCCTAAAAGTTTTTTGCGTGGCTTTGCCTAAGGGTACCGACTAGGTACCATTAAGCAAAAAACTACGTCGAAAGCATAAGCTAAGTTTTTTGCGAATGCTACTTGAGTTATCTACTCTGTGAGCAAAAAACTACTTCGTAAGCATCAGCTACGTTTTTTGCGTGGCTTTGCCTAAGGGTACCGACTAGGTACCATTAAGCAAAAAACTACGTCGAAAGCATAAGCTAAGTTTTTTGCGAATGCTGCTTAAAGTTATCTACTCTGTGAGCAAAAAACTATTTCGCAAGCATCAGCCAAGTTTTTTGCGAATGCTGCTTAAAGTTATCTGCTCTGTGAGCAAAAAACTATTTCGCAAGCATCAGCCAAGTTTTTTGCGAATGCTGCTTAAAGTTATCTGCTCTGTGAGCAAAAAACTATTTCGCAAGCATCAGCCAAGTTTTTGCACGGTTTACCCGAGGATGCCAACTAAAGGCCTCCTCAAGCTTCCCGATATTACCCCATCCTCACATGCCGTCCATCTAATTCAACTGCGCCTGCAGCAATGCGCTGAACGACCCAAGGGAGCAGCTCTTGCTCTACCGCGTGAATGCGCGGCACAAGCGTCGCTTCCGTGTCGCCGTCCAGCACCTCGACCGGACGCTGCGCGATAATCGGTCCGCTGTCCAATCCCCCGTCCACATAATGAACAGTTACACCCGTTACCTTCACACCGTACTCAATGGCCTGTCTGATACCATTGACACCAGGGAAAGCCGGCAGCAAGGATGGATGCACATTAATCATCCGTCCGTAGAACGGCTTTACCAGCACAGAGGTCAGAATCCGCATATATCCAGCCAGTACGATCAATTCCACACCGCGGCGCGTAAGCTCGGCGATGATTTCCTGCTCATAGGCCTCGCGGGAAGGATATTCTTTGGGCCGGAACAAGAAGGTATCGATGCCCGCCCGCCGTGCCCGCTCCACTACAGGAGCCTCCGGCTTGTCACAAACAAGAAGCTCGAGGCTTGCGCCATCGAGCCGTTCTTGGTTTGCCGCATCCGCGAGCGCCTGGAAGTTCGTTCCCTGCCCTGATGCGAATACGGCGATACGCAATTCTGCCATTATACGTCCGCTCCCGTAAAGGTTACGATGCGGCTGCCTTCCGTTACAGTACCGATCCGGTAAGCCTCTTCTCCAAGCTCGCGTGCGATGGAGAGTGCTTGCTCCGCTTGATCCGCAGGAACGACAACAACCATGCCGACGCCCATGTTAAACGTGGTGAACATATCGCGGTTCGTGATATTGCCTTTCTCCTGCATCAGCTTAAAGATCGGCTGAATCGGCCATGAGCCAAACTCAACATTCACGTTCACGCCTTCAGGCAGCACCCGCGGAATATTCTCGATGAAGCCGCCGCCTGTAATATGAGCCATCCCTTTTACCGTCACACGGTTGATCAGCTCCAGCACGGATTTCACATAGATACGAGTCGGTTCAATAACAACATCGCCAAGCTTCTTGCCATCCAGCTCAGGCAGCGCTTGGTCAAGGCTGAAGCCTGCTTGCTCAAGCAGCAGTCTGCGGACGAGCGAGAAGCCGTTGCTGTGAATACCGCTCGAAGCAAGTCCAAGCACAACGTCACCAGGAGCAATGGTGGAACCGTCGATGATTTTCTTCTTATCTACGATACCTACCGTGAAGCCGGCAATATCATACTCATCGCCTTGGTACATGCCTGGCATTTCTGCTGTTTCTCCGCCAATCAGCGCGCAGCCGGACTGGATGCAGCCATCGGAAATCCCTTTGACAATCGCTTCGATCTTCGCAGGCTCAACTTTACCGCAAGCCAGGTAATCCAGGAAGAATAACGGCTCGGCGCCTTGCACGATAATATCGTTCACGCACATTGCCACAGCATCAATACCGATCGTATCATGCTTGTCCATGGCAAAAGCGATTTTCAGCTTCGTCCCTACTCCGTCTGTACCGGAAACGAGCACAGGCTCCTCGTATTTGTCTTTGTTCAGACCGAACAGTCCGCCGAATCCGCCAAGCTCTGTCAGAACTTCCGGGCGGAACGTTTTCTTCACGTGCTTCTTCATCCGTTCAACCGCTTCATTACCTGCCGCGATATCAACGCCGGCTTGTTTATAAGCTTCTGCCACTAGGGTCACCTCATCATATATTTGTTAACAGCTGCAGCTCTTCTCGGACGTTGGATCGACCGGAGTCGGGTAATCATTATCGAAACAAGCCAGGCACATGCCGCGGTTATATTCGCCGTCATTCCCGCCAACAGAATCGATAAACCCGTCATGACTTAGAAAATAAATCGAGTCCGCGTTAATCGCCTGCCGAATTTCTTCCACCGTCTTCTGAGAAGCGATCAGCTCCTTGCGATCGGGCGTATCAATCCCATAATAACAAGGATTCATAAATGGCGGTGACGTTATACGCACGTGAACCTCTGTCGCTCCGGCCTCGCGGAGCAGGTTAACGATACGCAGGCTTGTTGTGCCGCGAACGATGGAATCGTCGATCATGACCACACGCTTGCCTTCCACCACTTTACGAACAGCCGACAGCTTCATCTTCACGCCCTTCTCACGAAGCTCCTGGGAAGGCTGAATGAACGTGCGGCCTGTATATTTATTCTTAATGAGTCCAAGCTCGTAAGGAATACCCGTTTGCTCGGCATATCCGATCGCCGCCGAAATACTGGAATCCGGCACACCTGTTACCACATCCGCATCGACAAAAGCTTCAAGCGCCAGCGTCTGGCCCATGCGTTTGCGGGCGGAGTGCAGGTTAATGCCGTTGATGTCGCTGTCCGGACGGGCAAAATAGATATATTCCATCGCGCAGGTTGCCCGGCGCTCCAGCTTCTCGAAGCGGTCGAGCTTCAAGCCGTCCCTGTCCAGGACAAGCATTTCTCCGGGCTGCACATCACGTTCATACTCCGCGCCAACGGTCTCCAGAGCGCAGGTTTCGGAAGCAAACACATAACCGCCGTCAAGCCTACCCATAACAAGCGGTCGCAGGCCATGGGCATCGGAAGCGACAATCAGCTTCTCGTTCGTCATGATCAGGAAAGCAAAGCCGCCGATAATCCGCTGCAAAGCGTCCTTCGCCGCATTGACAAAATCCTTGCTCGAACGAGCGATCAGATGGGCAATAACCTCGGTATCGCTTGTCGTTTGGAAGATCGAGCCTTGACTCTCGAGCTCCCTACGGATGGAAGGTGCATTCACAATGTTGCCGTTCGTTGCAATCGCCAGATCCCCGTCCCGGTATTTGAAGATTAGCGGCTGCGCGTTGGCAAGCTTGCTCTCTCCAGCCGTTGAATAACGGACATGTCCGATGACGCGGTCACCCGGCAGGGATTCCAGCGTTTTCTGATCGAATACTTCTTTGACAAGTCCCATACCGCGGTGATAATTGAACGTGCCCTCAACCGAATCCACCGCGCATATTCCGGAGCTTTCCTCGCCCCGGTGCTGCAGCGTGTGCAAACCATAATAGCCGAGAGTGGCTGCATCCCGGACGCCGAACACCCCGAATACACCGCACTCTTCACGCAATTTATCAAAAATATCGTCCCGGCCTATACCTTCGTTGTAATGATTGCCTGTCCACAGCTTGGGTTGCTGGTTCACTTCATCAGACATGGAATCGCATCCTTCCAGACCTTCTCCAGTTGCTCAACCGGCGAATCTACGCCCGGTTTGCCATTGATGTTAATCGTCAGTCCGCTTCCGCGCACAACGCCGATTTGTGCATTTGGTACGCCTTGCTCCGTCAAGTATGCTGTCAATTTCGCCGCTTGCTCAGGCTTAGCTGAGAGCAGGATACGGGATTGTGTTTCGCTGAACAACGCGGCATCTGCACGCAGTTCTGTAACTACATTCACATCAGCGCCAAGCTTGCCGCTGATGCTGGATTCCGCCAGAGCAACCGCAAGGCCGCCTTCGGACAAGTCATGCGCAGAAGCGACAAGACCCTGCTGAATCGCGCCAAGCACCGTGCTTAGCAATGTTTTCTCGGTAGCCAGATCAATTTGCGGTGGACGGCCTTCGGACTTGCCTTGCAGCACGTATTGCAGCTCACTGCCGCCAAGCTCGTTCTTCGTTTCACCGGCAAGAATGATGATATCGCCTTCGGCTTTGAAGCTCTGTGTCGTAATATGGTTCAGGTCATGCACGAGACCAACCATCCCGATGACAGGAGTCGGGTAAATCGCGCCTTTCGCGTTCTCGTTATACAAGCTTACATTACCGCCGATAACCGGTGTATCCAGTACACGGCAAGCATCGGAGATACCGTCAGCCGCTTTCTCGATTTGCCAGAATACTTCAGGCTTCTCCGGGCTGCCGAAGTTGAGGTTATCCGTAATTGCGAGCGGTTCTGCACCGGAGCAAACGATGTTACGCGCTGCTTCCGCAACGGCAATCCGTCCGCCAACCTCAGGATCGAGGTAAACATAACGGCCGTTACAGTCAGTTGTCATCGCGAGCGCTTTGCGCGTGCCGCGGATCGTAACGACAGCCGCGTCGGAACCTGGAGCAACAGCCGTGCTCGTACGAACCATGTGGTCATATTGGTTATATACCCATTCTTTGCTCGCTACAGTCGGCGAAGCAAGAACTTGCTTAAGTGCATCCGTCAAATCTGTCACTTCCGGGTAAGCCGCTGTATCGATCGCCGCATTAGCTGCATAATACGCAGGCTCCTTCGAAGGCTTGTCATACATCGGGCACTCGTCAACGAGTGCTGTAACCGACATATTCGCCACTTCTTCCCCTTGGTGGAACAAACGCAAACGGCCGTCATCTGTTACTTTACCGACTTTCACGCAGATAATTCCCCAACGGTCAAAGATCTCCTGCGCCTGCGCTTCATGACGAGGTTCAACCACGAACAGCATGCGCTCTTGCGATTCGGAAAGCATCATTTCGTAAGGCGTCATGCCTTCTTCACGCTGCGGCACTTCATCGAGGTACAGCTCAAGTCCGTTGCCTGCTTTGGATGCCATCTCTGCGCTGGAGCAGGTAAGTCCAGCTGCACCCATATCTTGAATGCCGACTACGATGCCGGAATCAATAAGCTCGAGCGTCGCTTCCATGACCAGCTTCTCCATGAACGGATCGCCTACTTGTACAGCTGTACGTTTCTCTTCGGATTCTTCGGAGAGCTCTACGGATGCAAAGGTTGCACCGTGGATTCCGTCGCGTCCAGTTGCCGGACCCACGTAGAATACCGGGTTACCCACGCCTTTTGCTACACCGCGCTGGATTTTATCATGATCGATCAGACCGACGCACATTGCGTTTACGAGCGGGTTACCCTCGTAGCTTTCGTCAAACATGACTTCGCCCGCAACCGTTGGAATCCCGATACAGTTACCATATCCAGCAATACCGGAAACAACGTTCTCGAACAAATATTTAACCCGCGGGTTCTCAAGCTTACCGAAACGCAAGCTGTTCAGCAGCGCTACCGGACGCGCACCCATGGAGAAGATATCACGGATAATTCCGCCGACTCCTGTTGCTGCGCCTTGGTAAGGCTCAACCGCGGATGGATGGTTATGCGATTCGATTTTGAATACAACCGCTTGATTGTCGCCGATATCTACGATTCCCGCGCCTTCGCCTGGCCCCATCAGAACCTTCGGTCCGGTGATCGGGAATTTCTTAAGAATTTTCTTGGAATTCTTATAGGAGCAATGCTCGGACCACATAACGCTGAATACACCGATCTCGGTGTAGTTCGGCTTGCGACCCAGAAAACCGCAAATCAACCCATATTCATGATCGGTTACGCCGAATTGCGTATAAATCCGCTGGTCTGCGATTTGTTCCGCTGTCGGTTCCTTAGCCGTTAATTGCTGCGCCATGCTGTTCCCTCCATGCATTCAAAATCGATGTAAACATCCGTTTGCCGTCTTCCGAGCCCAGCAGCTGATCGACCGCGCGCTCCGGATGCGGCATCATGCCGACTACGTTGCCGCGTTCATTGCTGATACCCGCGATATTTTCAAGCGAGCCGTTCGGATTCGTATCGCCTGCATAGCGGAATACGATCTGGTTGTTCGCTTTCAGCTGCGCCAGTGTTGCGTCGTCGCAGAAGTAGTTTCCTTCGCCGTGTGCGATCGGAATGTTAATCAGCTCGCCTGGCGCGTATTGATTGGTGAACACATTGCTGTTATTCACAACCTCAAGCTGCGTTTGGTGACAGCGGAATTTCATGCCGTTGTTGCGAATGAGTGCGCCCGGCAGAAGGCCGGCCTCGGTAAGAATTTGGAACCCGTTGCAGATACCCAGTATATATTTGCCTGCTTCAGCAGCTTTTTTGATCTCATCCATGACCGATGCAAACTGCGCGATAGCGCCGCAGCGCAGGTAATCCCCATAGGAGAAGCCGCCCGGAACCAGAATCGCATCAAACTTGGACAGATCCGTAGCCGTATGCCACACATATTCAACCTCTTGGCCGATTGTATCCTCAACTGCTTTGTAGCAGTCAATATCACAGTTCGAGCCTGGAAAAACGATTACCGCAAACTTCATCGTTTAACCCTCCAATTCAAAACGGTAGTCTTCAATTACCGTGTTCGCCAGCAGCTTCTCACACATAGCTTTCAAGCGCTCTTCGGCTGCTGCACGGTCGGTCGTGTTCATATCGAGCTCCAAGTATTTGCCGATACGGACTTTGCCGACTTCGTCAAAGCCCATCGAGTGAAGTGCGCCTTGTACAGCGCTGCCTTGCGGATCGAGTACGTTTTGCTTGATGGTTACATAGACTGTTGCCTTCATTTGGGTCGCCTCCTGGGAATGTAAGTCACTCTTGAATCTCGCTTCGCTGGATGAAAAATGGAGGGTTGCACAACCGCTGGGACTACCCGCCTCCGTCGCTGTTGAACCCTGGAATCTTGATCCCACCCTTATAAAGTGGATTCCCGGGTTCAAAGGCGATCACTTCGTTCTCCGGCGGGTATCCCGCTTATTGCTCCACGCATTTTCCAAAGAGCATACTTCCTCTCGCATGAGGCTCTAGGAGCAAGGGCGCTTAGCCTGCTCTTCGCCCGCACGCGGTTTATATTGGTGCGGAACATCTTTGCTTGTCCCGCGGGTTTAAGTAGTGATGAATGCTTAAGGAATAACTGCATAAGTTCAAGGGCTTAAGGATTCGAGATCTTCGCCTTCAGCGTTGTTTGTTCCTGCTGCTGACCGCATTGCAGGAATTTAACTTTAAAGAAGGCGCTTGGTGCGCTAAGATCGCAACGCCAACAGCATAATGCTTAACACCATAATGCTGAACACCAATAATGATTAGTTTCCTTAATGTTCAAGAACATTGAGAAACGTTTACGAACAGCTAGGGTCAAGAGCAAGACAAGTTCATGCCGTTCATTTTCAAGTATGTTTAGCAAACGTCGTCCTTGCTTTTGCAGAACTCAGTCCGATCATTATTAGAGCGCGCGGCCGGTCAGGACTTTGTAGATGTCCAGGTAGCGGCGGGTTGTTTCTTCGACGACGGATGAAGGAAGCGGCGCCGGTTTGCTGTTTTGATCCCAATCGGAACCCAGCAGATAGGTGCGTACCGGTTCTTTGTCCATGCTGTCGATTTCGATGTCAAGCTCGTAGTTATCTTTGGACCAGAAGCGGGATGAATCCGGCGTGAAGATTTCGTCGATCAGGATGACTTTGCCGCCGATTAAGCCAAATTCGAATTTGCAATCCGCCAGGATGATGCCGCGTTCCTCACAGAAGCCGCGGGCAAATTCGTATAGCTTGATGCTTTGGTCGCGCAGCTCCTCAGCAAGCTCGGAACCGACCAACTCCTGCATTTTCTCGAACGGAATATCTTCGTCGTGACCGACATCGTTCTTGGCTGCAGGTGTGAACAGCGGCTGGTCGAAACGTTCATTCTTGCGCAGGCCCTCACGAAGCTTGATGCCGTTAATCTCCGATGTTTTCACATATTGTCTCCAACCACCGCCTGTGATATAGCCCCGAATGACACATTCGATATCAATGCGCTCTGCTTTTCGCGAAACCATAATCCGATTCTTCAATAATTCCGGCTCCGTTACGAGATCACCGAGCTTCTCCACATCGGTATGCACGATATGGTTCTCAATGACGTCCGCCGTTTGCTCGAACCAGAAGGCCGACAGGCGGTTAAGGACGTTGCCCTTCTCCGGTACAGCAGGGTCCAGCACGTAATCAAACGCGCTGATCCGGTCGGTCACAACAATCAGGTAATGCTCGCCAAGATCATACAGCTCCCGTACTTTGCCTTTATACAGCAGCGGCGCTTTAACATAGTCCACAGCAGTGGATAATGCAGGTGAAGTAGTCATTGCTCTGGCTCCTTTTTCGCGTGCAGCGGCCGGCTGCGAATCGTTTGCGCGGCTCAGCCCGGCTGTCACGGACATGAATAACTGTATTAGATTAATTCAAGGCGTTTGAAAATCGTATCTACATGCTTGAGATGCCATGTCGGGTTGAAGCAATCTTCAATCTCGTCTGCCGATAGAACAGCAGTGATCTCTGGCGTTGATTCGATAATATCGCGGAACTGGCGCTGTTCTTCCCAAGCTTGCATCGCTCGCGGCTGAACGGTGTCGTATGCCTGCTCACGGCTGAAGCCTTTGTCGATCAGCTTCGTCATGACGCGGCCGGAGAATGGCACGCCGTATGTGCGCTGCATGTTGCGTTTCATATTCTCCGGGAACACCTGCAGGTTCTTGATGATGTTGCCCAGACGGTTCAGCATGTAATTCAGAAGCATCGTTGCATCCGGCAGGATAATACGCTCTACAGAGGAATGACTGATATCGCGCTCATGCCACAAAGCAATGTTCTCGTAAGCCGTGATCATATGACCGCGGATAACGCGGGAAAGACCGGAGATATTCTCGCAGCCGATCGGGTTGCGTTTATGCGGCATTGCGGATGAACCCTTTTGCCCTTTGGCGAAAGGCTCTTCAACCTCGCGGAATTCGCTCTTTTGAAGGGCGCGGATTTCGGTAGCGAATTTATCAAGCGACGAAGCAACTAGTGCAAGTGTTGCCATATATTCAGCATGACGATCGCGCTGCAGGGTTTGCGTCGAGATCGGAGCCGGTGAAATGCCGAGCTTGCGGCATGTGAATTCCTCTACGAATGGATCGATGTTGGCATACGTACCGACAGCACCGGAGATTTTACCGAATTGAACGCCGTTTGCCGCATGGCGGAAACGCTCCAGGTTACGTTTCATTTCCTCATACCAAAGAGCAAGCTTCAGTCCAAAGGTAGTCGGCTCGGCATGAACTCCATGCGTACGTCCCATCATCGCTGTATCTTTATAAGTAACGGCTTGGCCGCGAAGTATCTCAATGAAGTTCAGAATGTCGCGCTCCAGGATTTCATTCGCCTGACGGAGAAGGTAGCCCATTGCCGTATCGACGACATCTGTTGAAGTTAATCCGTAATGGACCCATTTGCGTTCTGGACCTACCGTTTCCGAAACTGCACGCGTAAAGGCAATAACATCATGGCGAGTTTCAAGCTCAATCTCGCTGATGCGGTCGATATTAAAGCTTGCACCGCGGCGCAGCGCCTCAACATCCTCGCGTGGAATGACTCCAAGCTCTACCCAAGCCTCGCATGCGCAAAGCTCAACCTCAAGCCATGCCTGGAATTTGTTCTGTTCCGTCCAAATCGCTCTCATTTCGGGTCTGCTGTAACGTTCTAACATGAGTTTTTAAGCCCTCCAAATGTTGGTTTCGGATATCCAGGCAAGCGCCGCGTCTACATCAGCCGTAAGCACGTTGACATGACCCATCTTCCGTTTATGTTTTGCTTCTTGTTTCCCGTAAAGATGTACCTTTGGGGCAACGCCCAAACGGTCCGCAGCTTCATCAACCTCCGCCATCCGCGCAAGCAGCGGCTCCATATGCTCGCCAAGCACGTTGACCATGACCACCGGCGTGAGCAGGGCTGTATCCCCGAGCGGCAGTCCGCAGATTGCCCGCACATGCTGCTCGAATTGGGAGGTCCGGCAGGCTTCCATCGTGTAATGTCCGCTGTTATGCGGCCGCGGGGCCAGCTCGTTCACGTACAGCTCCCCGCCTTCGGTGAGGAACAGCTCTACCGCGATAAGACCGACAGCGCCGAGTCCTTCCGCAATCCGGGCGGCTAGCCGCTCCGCTTCGCGCTGGACCTCTTTATCGGCCCTTGCCGGAACAATTGAGAGATGAAGAATATTATCCACATGGATGTTCTCTGCAGCAGGGAATGTTCGAATCTCGCCCTGCGGGCTTCTTGCCGCAATAACGGATAATTCCTTCTCGAACTTGATAAACTGTTCAAGGACAAGCTCCATTCCTGCACGGTTCAACGTGTGGAAAGCTTCATCAATCTCCGCTTCGTCCCGTATCACCCACTGGCCTTTGCCGTCATAGCCGCCGGTTGCCGTCTTCAGCACGCACGGAAGACCGAATTTTGCAACCCCCGCGCGAAGCTCGTCTGCGCTTGCAACTTCACAGTAGGGCGCGACTTTCACACCTGCAGCTTCAATCGCACGCTTCTCGCGGAGACGATGCTGGGTGGTATAGAGCAGCTCACTGCCTTGAGGAACATAGGATTCTTCCATCAGCATGGCTGCAACGCCTGCGTCTACATTCTCAAACTCGTAGGTAATCACATCCGCACGGCTCGCAAGCTCTCGTGCCGCATCGCGGTCATCATAAGCGGCCACAATCTGCTCCGATACTTGGCCGCAGGGGGCATCCAGTGTCGGATCAAGGGCGATGAAACGATAGCCCATCGCACTCCCGGCATTAGCCATCATCCGGCCAAGCTGTCCGCCGCCGAGAATACCGACCGTCGATCCAGGGAGAATGACCTTCACGAGCTTCTTCACTGCACTTGAAGCCGCATCATCAGCCTCACAGCCATCGATGCCGCAGGCGCCTAAGGATTTCTCTTCCGTTAACCAGCTGGTAAGAGGCACTAACCCGCTTCCTTGCTTGTCCGCCTCACTCATAGCGTCTCACTGCTTTCAAGCACTTCCTGCTGAATCCGATCGCGGCGCGCTTGCACGCGAGCCTGAACTTCAGGATCGAAAGCTCCGAGAATTTGACCTGCGAGCAGCCCGGCATTCGTTCCGCCGGCGTTGCCTATCGCCACAGTGGCAACTGGAATGCCGCCAGGCATCTGTACGATAGACAACAGCGAGTCCATTCCGTTCAAATTCGATGACTTCACAGGAACGCCAATAACCGGCAAAATGGTCTTCGCAGCAACCATGCCGGGCAAATGTGCAGCTCCGCCTGCTCCCGCAATAATGACCTTGAGACCGCGGGATACGGCAGTTTCCGCATATTCGAACATCAAATCTGGCGTTCGATGCGCTGAAACAACCTTCTTCTCATAAGGAATTTGCAGCTCTTCCAGCACGTCACAGGCTAGTTTCATTGTTTCCCAATCTGATTTGCTGCCCATGATGACGCCTACTTTTGCAGACATGCAATTATTACCACCTTTATCTATAGATATGAAGAAACATCGTTACTGAGGCGTAACAAGTCTCTTCGCTCACAAATATAAGCAAAGTATGACTTAAATCGTTATTTTCTTCTCTCTCTAACCTTGGCATTCATTAAGGTCAAAAAAAAGCCCCTCAGCACCATTTCCAAATCTAGGAATGCTTCGGGACTTCGTAGGCCGTAACAGAGAAAACATGATCTGTTGTCCGACAGCACCGGCTCTCTCCCCTTGGAATAGTTCAATCCAGGACGGGATTCCGGTGTGGTAAAGACAACATCAGGCTGCCCCTTGTTGGCGGCAACCTGCTTCTCTGTATCTGGGCTCGTAGTCCGAAAATTAATGGTTTCGGGTAGATACTCTCAGGCCTTATCCCCGAGTATATACGAGATTAAATTCAGTCTTAACGAATCTGTTTTAACTTCTTTTAGTTTAACAATCCTATGTCAGATTGTCAACGCGAAAACACGAACATTAACTTAATATTGTTAATTAAAGTTCGTATTTAGCGGGGTCACCTGCCACAATCCGTCATGATAACCTAACATCTGCATTTTATTTGTTGCTTAAACGGTTCACTTATCCGACAAGGATAACAACAAAAGAGACCGCCCCGCCACCTGCGGGAGCAGTCTCTTGTCAATGTATAGGTCCGTTATTGAATAATCAAACGTGGGTTAGCCCTGGCTGCCGATAAACGCATACCGTGCAATAATCAGAATGGCGAGGACCCACATGAGCCAGTGAACCTTGTAACCGCCGGCTTTGGAGCCTACTGCATTCGCAATTGACGCAAGCAGCACATAAGACACGATACCGAAGGAAACACCATTGGCGATGTTGTAAGTGAACGGCATGAGCACAATGGTGAAGAAGGACGGGATCGCGTACACCATATCCTGGAAGTCAATTTCTTTGACTGACTGCATCATCAGCACACCTACGATAATAAGCGCAGCCGCTGTAGCCGACCCCGGGATAAGAGAGATAGCCGGCCATAGGAACAGCGCACACAAGAAGGCAGCGCCTGTCGTTACAGCGGTTAAGCCTGTACGTCCGCCTTGCGCAATACCTGCGGAACTCTCGACGAATACCGTCACTGTGCTGGTTCCCAGTACAGCGCCGCCGCTTACGCCGATTGCATCCACGAGCATCGCTTTGCCGACTGTTTTCTTGCCTTTCACCGGATCCTTCATAACACCGGCGCGGTTCGCCGTACCGACAAGGGTACCGAAGGTATCGAACAATTCCACGAAAGTAAAGGTTGCAATAATAGAAATGATTCCTGTATGCCAAACGCCCGCCCAGTCAAAGTCCCAGAAGTTCATTTGCGTAAAATCCGGGGACCAGGATTGACCCTCAAGCGTCTTGCCGACATTCACATCGCCCGTGATGATCGCAACGATCGTCGTTCCAATAATGCCGAACAGAATCGCGCCTGGAACACGCAGCACCATGAGCACAGAGATGATCAGCAAGCCGACAAGCGTAAGGTAAACACTGGAACTCTCCAGACTTCCCATATGAATAACGGATTCGAAGCTTAAAATATCCGTGAACTGTGCTTTCGGAATGTCCGTAACCGTGTTCTCAATCCCAATCGTCATCAGCCCGCTGTTTTTCAAGCCGATAATCGTAATGAACAGACCAATCCCCACCGTAATGGCATGCTTCAAGCTGTCCGGAACAGCTGTAATCAGCATCTGACGAATTTGGGTAACCGTTAAAATCAAGAAAATAATCCCGGAGATAAAGACAGCTGTTAACGCCATTTCCGGAGAAATCGGGTGATTCGTTGCTTTGGATGCAAGCACTGTCGCTGCAAAATAAGCGTTCAACCCCATCCCCGGTGCGAGTGCTACCGGAAAATTAACGAAAAGTCCCATTGCAATGGTAAAAATACCGCCGGCGAGCGCGGTTGCAAGAAAAACCGAATAGGCGCTGAGTCCCGCTCCGCCCAGAATTCCCGGGTTGACAGCCAATATGTACGCCATCGTCATGAATGTCGTGAGACCCGCCATAATCTCTGTTCTTACATTTGTTCCGTTTTCCTTCAAGCGAAAGAAATTACGCATTTTTTAAAATACCCTCCCCAAAAAATGTGGTCAGAACAAACAAGAAACCTAAGTTATAAAATGCCAATTCAGGCACTTTAACCTAGGTTCCACGCAAAACAAGAAAAGTATGCACGGTGGACCAACAGCCGCGATGCTCATTCTTGCTCTTCGTAGACAGATCATTAAGGTGATCTCGTAGAGACTCTCAGGCCGATCCCTGAGATTATACGAAAAGGTATGCAGTTTGTACGATTCATTGAACATTCTAGCTAGCAAAGCTGAAGCTTGTCAATGGAAAACGTATACTTGCCGGACATTACATACTAATCGCAGTGACGCAGCGGATTTCTGTATTAATAAGAAAAAGCAGCTTCCTCCTCAGCGGAGAAAACTGCTTGGTTCATCATGCTATTCCCACTCGATTGTAGCCGGCGGCTTCGAGGTTACGTCGTACACGATACGGTTAACGTTGTCGACTTCGTTAACGATACGAACGGAGATTTTCTCCAGCACATCCCATGGAATACGCGCCCAGTCTGCTGTCATGCCGTCGATGGAGGTTACAGCGCGGATGCCTACCGTATAAGAATACGTACGTGCATCGCCCATAACACCAACGCTCTTCATGTTTGGAAGAGCAGTAAAGTACTGCCAGATCTCGCGGTCGAGACCGGCTTTGATAATTTCATCACGCAGAATCGCATCCGATTCGCGAACGATCTTCAGCTTCTCGTCAGTTACTTCGCCCAGCACGCGGATTGCAAGACCCGGACCCGGGAACGGTTGACGCCATACAATGGCATCCGGAAGACCGCACTCTGAGCCGACTTTACGAACCTCATCCTTAAACAGAGCCTTAAGCGGCTCAACAAGCTTGAACTTAATGTCTTCAGGCAGGCCGCCTACATTATGGTGAGATTTGATGGTTTGAGCCGTAGCTGTTCCGCTCTCTACGATATCGGTATACAGCGTTCCTTGCGCAAGGAATTCGTAATCAGCAAGCTTATCGGATTCCTCTTGGAACACATAGATAAACTCGTTGCCGATGATTTTACGCTTCTGCTCCGGATCTTCAACGCCCCGCAGCTTGCCCAGGAACCGCTCGCTCGCGTCGATCTTGATGACCTTCATATCGAACTTGCCAACGAAGGTTTCCATAACGCCTTCTGCCTCGTCTTTGCGGAGCAGGCCGTGGTCGATAAACATACAAGTCAATTGATCGCCGATTGCTTTGTGAAGCAGAATCGCAACAACGGAAGAATCGACGCCGCCTGACAAGGCGCAAAGGACTTTGCTGCTGCCGACTTGAGCCCGAATATCCCGGATCGTATCATCAATGAAAGTCTCCATGCTCCATTTGCCTTCGCAGCCGCACACATTGAAGAGGAAATTATGAATCATTTCATTACCTTGAACGGAGTGGCGCACTTCCGGATGGAATTGTACCGCGTACAGCTTACGCTCTGCATGACTCATCGCTGCAATCGGAGCATGATCTGTGCTGGCATCGACGCGGAAGCCTGCAGGCAGCTCAACGACGTGGTCGCCATGGCTCATCCATACGGTTTGTTTGTTCTCCAAGCCTTGAACAAACGCACTTTCCGCGATGAATTCAACTTCTGCCTTACCGTATTCGCGTTTACCCGCACGTTCAACTTTTCCTTCAAGCTGGTGAGCCATAAGCTGCATGCCGTAGCAGATCCCGAAGATCGGCAGTCCAAGCTCATAAATAGCAGGATCAACGAGCGGCGATTTCTCCTCATACACACTTGCCGGCCCTCCCGAGAACACGATGCCTTTCGGCTGCAGCTCACGGATCCGTTCTGCCGTTGTGTTGTATGGCAGCAATTCGCTGTATACACCTAAATCCCGAATACGTCTTGCGATTAACTGGTTGTATTGTCCGCCGAAATCGAGGACAACAATCATTTCATTTGGCTTGTCCATTACAAGGCCTCCCTCAAATCAATGTGCTAATTATATATAACGGCGTTTAGGACAGTCAAGGCACGGCAAACAAGAGCTGCCGGATACGGGCTCAGACTGGAATCCAAATGCAAAAATAGTCCTGTCTTTTTACTGGATTTTGTTAAGCAGATGCTCTCCGTTCGTGAACGAAGGCGAGCTTGGAATTTCATCAGGGCAGTCTCAGGGATGAGCTGCCTGCACGGCTGCTGCTTTGGCTGGAGCCGCTTGATTCGGGCGGTTTTTTTGAGGCGTATCTGAGACTGGCCCGTTGGCTGGAGCCGCTTGGTTGGGCGTATTTTTCGAGGTCTATCTGAGTCTAGCTCCATTGGCTGGAGCCGCTTGATTCGGGCGGTTTTTTTTGAGACGTATCTGAGACTGGCCCGTTGGCTGGAGCCGCTTGGTTAGGCGCATTTTTCGAGGCCTATCTGAGACTAGCTCCATTGGCTGGACTTTTTTTTGTAAGAACCCTTTTCATGCCCTCGTTGACGGAGAGCAGTGGCTGCTTCACTTCAACCTTACTTCTATACTGGATCATTGCAGTTAAATCGGAGCGATATCGATTCAGATGTGAGCTATACTGGAAATTTCCAATTAAATCTGCTGAATCCAAGCCAAATAAGCCCTATTGGTTCTTTTTAACTGTATAGAATGCAGTATAGCTGCTTCAGTGATCCGATATCGCTCCCTATCCTGTATGAAATCCAGTTTAGGCCTCTACCATGCACAGTTGGTGAAGGAAATGAGCCTAGGTCGCTAGAGTTTCTTCGAGTTATTTCGGGCTGTTTGACTATCAGAGAGAAGCTGCGGACAACCGCTCCCTCTCTCAATATACAAATTTTACGGTTAAAGCTATGATTTATTGGAAGATGCAGGGGTAAGCCCGCTTTCATTCGTCTATATAGCTGGAGAGGGGGAGAAGATCATCCATGACCATCAAATCATAGAACAAGTCCTGGCCGGCGACGAGAATGCTTTTCGCTCGATTATTGCAAGCTATGAGTCCTATGTATACCAAGCTGCGCTGTCTGTCCTGCAGCATCCAAAGGATGCAGAGGACGCGGCCCAAGAGGCGTTCGTGAAGCTCTACTTCTCTCTCCCCCGCTATGAAGGGCATGGCTTCAAAACCTGGCTGACCCGAATCGCCGTCAACACAGCCATTGATTATAAGCGCAAAGTGATCAGGCGCAGAGAGCAAGCTGCAGCTCCCGATGTGATGAATGAACAGCTGCTTGTGCACGAATGCGTGCGTGCACCGGAATCTGTCGAGGACGACCTGCTGCGGCAGGAACGCTCCCAGCTCATAGCTGGTTATATTAACGATATTCCGGATCATTACCGGCCTGTAGTCGTGGCCTTTTATATGGAAGAGAAATCCCATATGCAAATTGCTGCCGAGCATGGCATTGCAGTTAAAACCGTAGAATCGAAGCTCTATCGGGCTAGAAGCTGGATGAAGAAGCATTGGAAGGAGGAGGATTTCCGATGAGCCATGGAACACCGCAGGAATGGCAGGCATACGCTGCCGGTACACTTTCTGTGCAAAGACGAGATGAGCTTGAGTCCCATCTGTACGGGTGCGAGGAATGCCTGGCGGTTTATATGGATGAAATGACTGCCGGTCATGAGAAAGAAATGCCTGCTGTAATGCCGGCAGCCGGCGGAGGATTCGCTGATCGCGTGATGCTTGCTATTCAAGAAGCACGTGCAGATTATTCAGAGATTGACCGTTTAACCGGGTCGGATGACGAAGTAGATTCGGCTGATTCGGCTGATTCAAATAAAGAAACCCTGAACCGCGGCGGACAAGATGCGCTACCGATGGGCAGTGAGCGCGAAGCTGACCGCAGTATTGCGCCAGCAGACGACCTCCTGCTTGAACCTGCCCAGGCAGCAGCAGCGGCGAAAGCTCAGCCTCGTTCGCGGCGTCTGCCTCTCATCCGCAAACCGCTGTTCCAATATGCTGTGGCTGCCGCTGTGACGATTATCTTAGTGGCTGCCGGAGTATTTCAAGATATCGAAGCTGCCGCTTGGAGGACACCGCCTGCCGATGCAGCTGTCCTCAAGCAGGAGAAGCCAGATGAAACCTTCTCTCAACGGCTGATGGAGAAAACAACATCCCTGCTCGATAACATCCATTCCAAACGTACTGGAGGCCACTCACATGAATAAAAATCCTTTGACCGCCTTTCTGCTGTCCTTCATTCCCGGCTTCGGCCATCTCTATCTGGGCAGGTTCATTCGCGCTTTCGTCTACGCTGCCGGTTTCTGGGGACCGCTGGCGTTAATCGCTCTCATGGAGGTGTCGAATGGCGGCAGCACCGACCCTGATGCAATTCTCGTCCTGCTTATCTTTGCTTTTATTATAGGTCTGTTGAATATGATTGATATGCTCGTAACGCTGCTGAAGCCAACCTCCAGGTACCGCGGTTATCCGGAGGCTGGCGCATCTGTTCCGTATGCAGGCGATTCCGGGTATACGGAACGATTCGGCCCAATTGACGGAACCGGCGGCTATCCCGGAGCTGCTCCAATCCATCAGCAAAATGAGCGGTTCTATACAATCATTCTCTCGCTTATTCCCGGACTGTCGCATTTTCAGCTTGGGCTGATGCAGCGCGGCTTAACCTTTATCGTCGGGTTCTTCGGCTTGTTCGCCATGATCGCCTTCATCAGCTTCATTACGCATGAGAACGGGGTATTTATTTTTCTGCTCGCACTGCCCGTTATTATGTTCTACGGCCTCTTCGATGCGATGCAGCTGCTAGGCCGCAAGCAGCGCGGCGAGGAAATCCCTGACCGTACGATCTTCGAGGACTTTGAACTGAACCGGGAGACTGGCCGCAAGAGCAAAACCGTGGCTCTCCTGCTAGCTGTTTTCCCTGGCGCCGGGCATTTGTATCTGGGCCTTCAAAAACGCGGGCTGCAGCTAATGGCTGCGTTCCTGCTCTCGATCTACCTGATGGATGCGCTGCGATTGTCGATCTTCCTCTATCTGATTCCCATCCTGTGGTTTCTTAGTCTGTTTGATGCGATGCAAAGCGTTTCTAAGCATGGCGAGGGTGAACTCAAGGATGTGCCTTTGATCGACGGACTCATGAATCATCAGAAGTGGATTGGCTTTGGCCTCATTGCAATCGGCGCTTATTATCTCTTTGACAGTGCAATTCTCGGCATGATCGAAGAAAAGTTTCCGCAGTGGCGCCTTGCTTACTGGTTCCAGCGCTATGTTCAGGTCACCGTCGTTTCGATATTGCTCATTATCGGCGGCTTCCGGCTCATGGCCGGCAGCAAGAACAAGGAAACCAGGAAGGAGGCTGATCCGCACCAATGAAGCGCTGGAGAGTAGGCACCCTTTCGATGGGTTTGTCATTGATACTAATCGGCATCACGCTGATGATATCGACTTGGAGCCAGGAAACGGCTATCGATACCTTGCTCAAATGGTGGCCGGTCGTCTTTATTCTGCTGGGCCTTGAAATCGTCGTTTTTATCGCGCTGAAAAACAAGGAGCAGCCGGTCATCCATTATGATATCTTCAGCATTCTGTTCGTCGGCGTGCTCTGCTGTATTTGTGCCGGCTTTGCACTCGCCGCTTCAAGCGGGCTTACCCGTGAACTCCAATACGCGCTTGGCAGCGAGGACCGCACCTTCGATATTCCGGCCGTTGAGCAGCCTGTTCCCGCTAAAGTCACGCGGATTGTTGTAGAGACCCATGGAACCATGCCCAAGATCGATAAGATCGGCACCCGCGAGGTGCATCTGTTCGGCAGCTACCGCATCCGGCATAATCGTGACGAGAAGAATGCGCCGCTGAAGGCGGATGACATCACCTCAATCCTTACCATTGACCAAACGATGTATATTTCGATCAAGGAGCTGCCGCAGCGGATCGGCCTCAATGAATCCTCCCCCTCCGCATCCTTAACCATGGCTTTCCCAAGGGATGTCTCTGTTGAGGTAAGAGATGCCAATGATGAACGCATCCCGTAGAACGGAATTAGGCTTCGTGAATCGGCAATAGGAGATACGAGGCAGGCAATAGATTACGGAGTAAGCTAGAGGAGTTACGGAACAGGCAATAGGATACGGAGTACGCAAGGGGAGTTACGGAACAGGCAATAGGATACGGAGTACGCAAGGGGAGTTACGGAACAGGCAATAGATACATAAATAGGGGCTGAACCAAAGCAGTTTGATCTGCGTTGGTTCAGCCCCTGTTTGATTTGAATATCAGCTACACGCTCTGAACGGTTCCCTGCTGCTTGGATTGCTTGGCCGAGTTCAGACTCTGAATGGCGGCTCTTAGATCCGCAAGCTCGGTGTGCGTTGGCGGCTCGGACCATTCCGAGCCGTAACGCGCCTGTTCGTCCCATCGCACGAATTGAGCGATGAGAGGGGTCATATGCGGCGGCAGGTTCAGTGCCGCTGCGTATTCGCGCGCGGTGCTGTGCGGCGGTTTGGCGCCGCGGCGAGCGTAGAGCTCGCGCCAGCAGATGTCCGCGAGCTCGAGGAACTGCCCGCGGGCCGCTGTGCGCCGGCCCGCGGCGAGCGCGCTGCCGTATTTGTGCAGCGCGCGTGCGAACGCATCGCGTTCGCGTCTGCGCCACGCCGCCGCGGCCAGACCGGCGGCGCCTGTGGCGCCCGCGGCTAGCGCGGCCATGGCCCATGGCCTGGCCGCCGCGGCGCTGCGCGCCGCTTGCGCGAGGGCATGCGCCCCGCGCTGCGCGGCATCGGCGGCCTGCTCCGCAGCCGCCTGCAGCTGCGCTGCGGCGCGCCCGGCGAGCCCGCGGGCGCCAGCTGCGGCGGCGAAATCCCCCGCCGCCGCAGCCCCCTGCTCCGCAGCATCGGCAGGCTGCCCGGCCGATGCTGCGGAGCTTCCGGCGCCGGCCAAGCTCGGCACCGCCGCAAATCCAGGTGTCGGCTCAAAAGCCACCCAGCCGACACCCTCAAAATACACCTCAACCCATGCATGCGCATCGCTTGCTCGCACGGTGAAGGCCTGCGTCTTCGCTGAACCCGCTCCGCCCTCAGAAATTCCGTCCCCGCTGCCCGCGCTGGATATCCCAGCCCCTATTCGCTCGCTATTCTCTGAGCCTGCTGCTTCCCCGGGTGCGAAGCCCTTCACATACCGCGCAGGAATGCCCTGCGTCCGAAGCATAACCACCATAGCAGAGGCAAAATGAACACAATAACCCTGCTTCTGCTCAAACAAAAAGTTATCCACGAAATCAGCGCCGGCTGCCGGAACGGCCGTATCTGTCAGCGTATAAACATAATGGGACCGCAAATAATCTTCAATGGCTTTGCTCTTCTCATACCGGCTAGCACCCGCACCCAATTGGCCCGAAATCTGACCCGCTAATTGCCCGATACGCGCAGGCAGCCCTTCCGGCAGCTGTGTGTATGTCTGTAAAAGATCCGCAGGATCTGACGGCACACCCGCACCCTGCTCTGTACGGTTTGAGCGAAGGGATGCAGGATCCGGCAGCCGCGTTGAAACGGTATAGGCTGTAAGGCGATCCTTGGATGAAGCCGGATACATGGCATCTGTCAGCTTATTGAAGCGATAAAATTCACGCTTCGTACCGTCCGCCGTTTGCATAGCGATAACCTGGGCATCCGGACCTGCCGCCAGCAAAGGCCAGCCCTCAGTCGGATATGCAACCGTGACGGTCTGCGTTATTGCATTCGTCCCGCTTCCATCCGTTTGCCCGGCAGCGGATTTATCTTTAAGCGAATCGTAACTCCCCGCTGTCGTCAAACTCCCGGTAATACCGGCAAAAATATCTTCTTTTGTACCCGTATGCGCCAGATCCAACTTAACTCCGCTGCCTTCAGCCGAAATCAAATCCCCGCCCGCAATCGTCTGCTGCGTCCGGTCCGAGCCTATAATCCGCTCCTCCAGCAGCTGCTCCGGCTGTTCCCAGCCATGACCGTTATAGACGCTCTTGCTCTCCCCGCGCAGATAGGTCGCCGCCGGAGACTGTACGGTGAATAAAACAGCAGCACTCAAGGACAGCGGAGCGCCAAGCGAGCGATCATCGAAACCGTAGCCGGTTATTCCCGCCGACCCTAATCCGCCTGTGATTTCAATAGGCTGCATGGTCTGACCCTGCACGGCAGTCGTCAGCTGTTCCTCCCTCAGATGGGTTTTCCCCCAGTTAACTGCCTCCGCTGCCCACGGTGCAGGTTCAGAAGAAGCGTTTCTGCCCCAAGCAGCGCCTATACCCGCAGCAGCAATAATGACCGCGAGCCATGTCGCTCCGCTCCACCAGCGAACCGGCCAACCGAAAAGCGAAAGGGGCCTTTTTGGATTCCGGGTGTTCGTTATGGAATGATCTGGATTTGATGTTGGATTCTGCATGTAGGTATGGGATTGATTTTGCTTTTGTTCCGGAGTTGAATTGTGTACCTGATTATGCTTATCATCATACTGTCGGTCATATGCGCCATTCATGCTTACTTGAACAATCTTAGCCCCGCTTAGACGCTCCAACCGGGGAATCGTCAGCAGCGCACTGAGCAGCAGCCCTTCCACGCAGGTGCGGAGCAGCCCGGGAAACACATTCAAGCCTAGAAATCCATAGAGGATCAGCAAATAAACCGCTGTCAACGCGGCCAATCCAAGCCCCCACTGACGCAGCCACACCAGAGATTGCACAGCAGCCGCCATCATTCCAAGTCCAGCGACCAGCAGCAGTGTCCGTGTTTCTCCGCTAAGCTGCATCTCCCCGTCCATCAGATGTTGGACATCCGCCCTGAGCCCATGAATGAGTCCGACCCACGATTCATAAGGCGAGGAATATTGCACCTTGAACATGACAAGCACCGTGCCCAGGCAAATTGCGCCATTCAGCAGCAGGGAGAGCCACGCCGGCGGAACCAGCAAGCCTACAGCCAAGGATAGACCAACCGCTGCAATAAGAGGTCCGATCCGGTAAAGCTCCGTATACGCTTCTAATTGGGCCAATGGAAGCAGCCATTCGATGATTAACCCAAACAGCAGCAGACTGGTTACGAGCCGCCGCGAGCTTAAGTTGAAAAAAATCAAGCTGGCTTTCTCGATTTCCCGTTTGCTTCGTTTGGACCCGTTAGCTGATTGTGGTGCTGACATGGGCGTATCCCCCTTCCACTGCGATCGAATCCTTGCGGCGGTATTCCGCAGGTACGGGCATCCCTTTAATATAACAGCCCGAACCGTCAAGCTTTGCTTTCCACTGCTGCTCTCCCTGCTTCACATCCGCTCCATCGTAAGCGAGCAGCAGATACAGCGACACACCTCTAATGCCAGCCAACTTCGCTCCGTACACGATTCCATCTGTACTGAAGTCTGCCGGAATTTCCGACTCTGAATTTGCCGCACTTCCGACACTTCCGGCACTTCCCGCACTTCCTGCACTTCCCGCACTTCCTGCACTTCCCGCACTTCCCGCACTTCCGGCACTTCCCGAACTTCCTGCACTTCCGGCGATTCCGGAACTTCCCGAACTTCCTGCACTTCCCGCACTTCCCGCACTTCCTGCGCCTGCTCCGCCAATACTTCCGACTCCGCTCGCTTTTCCCCTTAGATCTGTCCCGGCGTCACCTGTTTGGGGCTCGTTATAGACGGCTCCAATTTCGGCAGCCCCCAGGCAAATGACGGAAGCACCGCGGGGCAGCTGGCCAATGGCCGATGAAAGCAGCGCAGCCAGCGGTTTCGTGCCGTCAGCACGCATACTCGCAAGCCTCTCCCCTGCTGTATGAAGAGATTTCCGGTCGCCTGGGCGAATGAATATCCGATCTTCTTCATAACTGTTGCTTATGATCGTACTGCCTTTTCCCTCTTCCCAAGCAGCTGCCGCCGCCATAAGAGCACGCCCGGCGTTGGCATCAAACAGCCTCAAATCGCTGCCATATGCCCTCTCTGACGCTTCAAGAACGATAACGACCTCACCCGGATGCTCTGCATTGCTGATTCTCGTCTGCATGCCAAGGCCTCTTGCCATTGCGCGCCAATCAACCCGCCTTAAGGAATCGCCCGGTGTGTAAGCACGAACCTCAGGCCCCATGCCGTCCCGGCTTCTGCCTGCCGCTGCTGTAGTGGACAGGCTGCCTAATGCTGCAATCGGCTTTGCTCCACGGGTATTAGCTCCTGCAAGTGCACAGGGAATGTCAAGAAGCTGCTCGCCCGCAGGTGGCAAAGGACGGACAAGCGGAATACTCGCACAATCGATATTAAAGGTTCGAATCGTTAAACCCAGCAGATCACCTACCGAAATCTGAAGCGGTTCAAAAGCAAGCTCGCCTCTTTGCACGTTTGTCACCGTATAATCCAGAACCAGTCCACGGCCAAATCCGGGTATGGTAGCCGCTTGATACTGAACCGGTGCATGCCGGGGAGCGGTAAGATTAGTGACCCGTTCATGAACGTTCAGCCACATTAACGGGATCGGCCGGCTTAGGCGGATCTTTAATCTGACATGCATGTCTCCGCCGTCAACGAGTTCCCGTTCCCTATCAATATTTCTCTCTACCTGAATACGGCCTGAAACCGCATAGGGCAGAATCCAAGCACTCAGGAAGAGGCTGAAAATAATCGCGAAGAACAGCCATTCAACGGCTCCGCTGCGCGAATACACAGCTGCAGCACTCGCTGCAAGCAGGATGAGCAAGAGAATTCTGGCAAAATACCGGCTGCGCAGCTTCCCTGAACCAGCCTTTTCTCCGACTTTCCGTCCGGCTTGCTCACTCCGGTCCCTCACTCCATCTTTCCGTCCCTGCAGCTCGCTCCGAGACCTCACACCAGCCTTCCGTCCCTCCTGCGGCTCACTCCCAGCCTTCTCTCCAACCTTCTGTCCAGCTTGCAGCTTACTCCCGATTTTCCATCCTTCTTGCAGTTTACTCCCGATTTTCCATCCTTCTTGCAGTTTACTTCCGGCCTTCTCTCCAGCACTGTGCACCGTTTGAACCGGTCTCCCGGCATTCGAATTGCCGCTCTGGTCCGTTAAATCCTTGCTGCTCCAGTCCGTTTGAGCTCCGCTCCGGTCCGCCTGAGCTTTGCTGACGGCCTTCATCTTCTCCGCCCGCCTTCGCCTGCGGGAGCAGGCACCGGTACAGAAGCGATCAGGCGGTTTAGTATATCCGCTGCCCGCATACCATTGACTGCCGCCATATCGCTTACAACCAGCCGGTGGGCCAGCACAGGTTCAGCTGTAGATTTCAAATCATCCGGCACAACATATCTTCTTCCTGCCACATATGCAGCTGCCTGCGCAGCGCGAATCCAGTCGCGGGTTGCCCTTGGACTTGCACCGAGCGACAGCTCGGCTGCGCTTCTCGTTGCGCCGACGACCTGCACCGCATAAGCCAGCAGCGCCGAATGGACATGAACCGACTGCGCATCGCGCTGCATCCGCAGCCATTCCTCCGGGATAATGACTGGTTTGAGCAGCTCAGGGTTCAGACGCTGGGGAGCTGCCTCCAGCATGTGAACTTCATCCTCGGGTGATGGGTATCCGATGGAGAGCCGCATCATGAACCGGTCAAGCTGTGCTTCCGGAAGCGGATAGGTACCGTCATCGCGAAGCGGATTTTGCGTAGCCAGCAGCATGAAGGGCTGCGGAAGCCGCATCGTTTGACCGTCGGCTGTAACGCTCCGCTCCTCCATCGCTTCAAGAAGCGCGGATTGCGTGCGCGGAGGCGTACGGTTGATTTCATCCGCCAGCACCACATTGGCCATCAGCGGTCCCTGACGGAAGACCAGCTCGCCCCGTTTGCCATCCCATATTAATCCGCCCACTACATCTGCGGGGAGCATATCCGATGTAAACTGAATCCGCCGGAACTCTCCGCCCATTACGCGCGCGATCGCTCGTACGAGCAGGGTTTTGCCTACGCCCGGCACATCCTCCAGCAGGACATGCCCGCCTGCCAGCAATGCGGTGAACGCCCCCGACACCACCTCGCTTTTCCCGAGAAACACGCTGTTCACTCTAGCCATCATCAGCCTTAATGATTGCTCCGCTGCCTCAGGCCAGCTTCCCTGCTCATTTGCTGCGGGCAAGGAATCCTCCATCAGAGGCTCCTCCGCCAATTGCTTCGGAATCATAACGACCTCACTTCCCTTCTTCTTCTTCTTCATTGCTCTTGCAATCTATCTATCTGTTTCTATTGTCTATCAGCTAGTTTCGCCAGTATTTGCCGTCTTTACACCTGGCAGCTGCTGTAGGAATGATTGCGCAAGCCAAACAGCCCTTCGATCGCATCGAAGGGCTCCTATTCGACATCATCAGGAAGATTCGCTCGAATGGCAGGATATTGGGTTCAGATTCCCATTAATATACTGGAAAGTTACAGAACGGCAGTGAATATACTAAGAGGCTGCTGAGCGTCCAGAGTTCGGCTGCGCTTAGCATCAATGAAAGAATAGGCTTGGCAGGAAAGGCGGCGAATTGCATATGGAGCTTTGGGCGGTATGGCTCATTATCGCTGGAATTTTGCTGGTTGCAGAGATGCTGACGCTGACGTTCTACCTGCTCTGGCTGGGGGTCGGCGCAGCAGCCGCTGCCGTGGCTGCCTGGCTCATGCCGGATTCCTTGATCGTTCAGATTCTGGCCGGCTGTGTCACAGCGCTTGTTTTGACCTTCGCTACGAAGTCTTTGACATCACGAATTCAAACGGCAAAGGGATTTACAGATCCTATTGACGACTTAATCGGCAAAGAAGGGGTCGTTCTGGAGGAAATTACTTTCGGTAAGCGCGGGATTGTTAAAGTCGGCAATGAAACCTGGAGCGCGTTTTCGAAGCAAAATCTGCCTAAAGACGAAGTAGTCCTGGTGATTGCCAGAGGCACGACCATTGTGGAAGTTCAAAAACGAGGAGGAAACAAGTAAATGGGTATTCTCTTAACGATCATCGTCCTGGTCATCGTCATTGTTTTCGTCGCCTTAACGGTGAAGATTGTTCCGCAGCAGCGGGCAGGCGTCGTCGAACGATTAGGTAAATTCAACCGGCTGCTGACTCCCGGACTGAATATTCTTATCCCCCTTATTGATCATGTCCGGACTTATCACGATTTGCGGGTACAGCAGGCCAATGTGCCGCCGCAAACCGTGATCACGAAGGATAATGTCCAGGTTCAAATCGATACGATCATCTTTTATCAGGTTGTCGCTCCTGAACAGGCTACTTATGGCATCTCCGATTATGTATATGGGGTGCGGAATATCAGCACGGCAACGATGAGACAAATCATCGGGAAGCTCGAGCTCGATGAGACGCTGTCGGGCAGGGAGAAAATTTCAAGTGAAATCCGAATTGCCCTGGATGAAGCAACGGAAAAATGGGGTGTGCGTATTGAGCGGGTAGAAGTCATCGACATCCAGCCGCCGGCGGATATCCAAGAATCGATGGATAAGCAGATGAAGGCTGAGCGCAGCAAGCGTGCGATCGTCTTGGAGGCGGAAGCGGCCAAGCAGGACATGATCCTGCGGGCAGAAGGCGACAAGCAGGGTAAAATTCTCAAAGCGGAAGGCGAGAAAGAAGCGCGCATCCGTCAAGCGGAAGGGATGCGCCAGGCACAGGAGCTTGAAGCATTGGGACAGGCGAAAGCCATTCATGCGATCGCTGAAGCTGAGAAAAACCGGATTGAGCTGCTGCGGGCGGCAGGGCTCGATGAGAATGTCCTTGCGTACCGCTCCCTAGAAACGTTAGGCGAGATATCCAAAGGCGCCGCCAATAAAATTTTCATTCCCGCAAAAGCAATCGAAACCTTGGGCAGCATCGGTGCGATCGGCGAAATATTTAAAGCCAAACATTCAGATGGTTGATGCTTCTTAGCAGGTGCATCCCCATCCGGTTACATCCGGTTCAGCCGCCTATATTCGGATGGAGTAAGGCCAATATGCTTGCGGAAATTCTTGGACAGGACATGAATACTGGAATAACCGTACTTCTCGGCAATTTCAGTAATGGATAAATTGGATTGCTTCAGATCGCACTGGATACGGTTCAGCCGCCGGTGCGCCATATAATGCTTGGGCGAGAATCCGGTTTCCTTGCGGAATAAGGTGTAGAACCGGCTGCGTTTCAGGCCGATCTCAGCCGCGCAGCGAAACAGCTCCTGTTCATCGAAGTCCGCACGGTTCGAAACGATTTTTAAGAGCTCGCGAATTCGGGGATCCGCATTGCTGCTGGAATCTTTGGACGTATTGGACAGAAAGAAGGATAAGAAGACCTGAAATTCACCGCGTATCCGAATGGCATCCTCCATGTCGGAGCCTCCAATCCGGCCCGGTACGGTCAGAAACCGGTTGTGATAGGACAGCCATAAGGGCAGATTCGTTACTTGCAGAACACTCTCGATCCGCATGGCAGGCGCCTCATCCACATAAGCCTCCTGCAGGGAAGAAGTTCTGGAGGGAACATGGAAGAATTCACTCTGCGATTTGAAGGGACGCTGCCTTGGAGTCCAGTCGAAATAAGCGGTCCGGTAAACCAGCGGGGAGATCAGGCCGGTCCACCACCGGTGAACCTTCCCGGCCGGAATATAAACCAGGGATCCTTCTTTCATCAGAAAGTCCTGTCCATCCATATGAAGGCCGCCTTCGCCGGCTTCCACGATAATAATTGCATTCATATATCCAATTCGATCGAACGTATACTCACCAGGGAAAAATTCATATTTCTGAGCGAACAAGAGATACGGATGGAAAGCTGTCGGGTAGATCAAAGCTTGCTTTTCGTTGCTGTAGGGAACGCTCATCTAGTTCCTCCTAGGCCATTATGTAATCAAGCCAAACTACCTTCTATTGTACAAAATTATATCATATGGGATGGCGGACAACATCCGGGTTTCCCCTGCTGAAACCGCTGTAGAGATCCGCATTTCCCGATTGCTTGCCAAAGCATCTCACCACCTTGGCTTCCGCAAGATGGTGAGATGCCGGCTGCTTTTTCACTGCTTATTTCTTCTTGTTGTCATACGCCTTTTGATAGATTTCGAGATAGTGGCCCAGATTCAAGCCATCGAAGCCCTTCACATAGCTATCCCATTCGGAGTCGGTTAATTTCTTGGACCCCGTAACGAATTGCGCCATATTCGAGCGCACATACTCATTGATCTGCGTGCGCAGCATAATGGATTCCTTCGCATCATCCGCCTCCATGAAGATTGTCAGCGGGAACGTTTCCTGCGGCTGCTTATTCTCATAATTCTTGGCTGTCTCCAGATACAAACGGTACTCATAGCCCTTCTGGGAGAATGGATCCTCCGGCGCAGCCCATGATTCACGGATATCACGCGTCCGTCTTGTAATCCCCATTTGATCCCAGGTATCATTTAACGTCGTACTGATATCCCAATATTCAGGTCTCAGGCTGTACTTGGCCTGATTGCCATGCACATCCTTCTCTCCGTCCTTCGCTTTATCCCAATACTTGCCTTCCAGACCGTATTCGTTCATAATGGCATGCTCTTCGGAGTACATATAATCCGCCATCTTGATCGCTGCAATGGCTTCCTCCTCGGACGCCTTGTTCGTGATGGCAAACTGGCCGTTACCGTATGCTTTATAATAGCCGGCATAACCGACGCCGCCCGGACCTGTCAAAGGTGGAACGGTTACATATTCTTTATGGCGCTCCTGTCCTTCGGCCAAGCTGAAATACATGCCGATATGCCCGCCTGTCGCGCTGCCGGTTACGTTGTCGCCCTCTTTGTTGCCGACTTGAGCCATCTGGTCGTTATTTTGCGTGAACGCTTCTTTATCGATTAAACCTTCGTTAAACAGCTTGTTAATGTACGTCAATCCCTCACGCCATTCCGGCTGATTGGCAGCCAGCTGAACCTTGCCGTCCTTCATGAAGAAGAAGTCCTCGTCATTATCATAGATAAAAGAGTTCATCAGGAAGTTAGACGGAATGCCGTGCCAGGTGTTGAAGGCGCCGGACAGCGGAATCTCGTCAGCCTTTCCGTTGCCGTTTGGATCCTGCGTCTTAAACGCTTTCAGAACCTCGTAATACTCATCGATTGTCGTCGGCATTTGCAGATTCAGCTTATCCAGCCATTTCTTATTGATCCACAGCTTCTGGGAATACCAGCAGTGGAAGCAGTCGTTTATATGCGGAAGCGCGTAGATATTTCCGTCCGGAGCCGTGATTGCCGCCTTCAAATCGGCATCTTCCGTAAATGCCCGCTTGATTTCATTTCCGTATTTCTCAATCAAATCATTGAGCGGCGTCAGAATGCCCTGCTTCCCATAGTCGATTTGCTCCGCCTGCGTGAAGTCGCCGGAGAGGAAGATGGCCGGGTAGTCGCCGCTGGCCATAATTAACTTTTTCTTATCCGCTGCATTCGCCGACGGCGTAGCGTCGAAGTCGAACTTGATGTTTAATTTGTTCTCAATATATTTGGTGACCGCGTTCGTGTTGATATCCTCAATCCGGGGCGACACGCTGATAAAGGTGTTGAGCGTAACCGGCTTGTCGCCGCCTTCGGTATCGCCTGGAGCGTTCGCTGCGGTGTCTTTGCTTCCTGATCCCCCGTTATTGCTGCTGCATGCAGATGAGAGTAATGCCATGATGAGGATGATACCCATAATAATGGAGCGTTTCTTTGTGTTCAAAGCAGACTCCTCCTTCATAATTGTGCGATACTCTTCCCCTAACTAATCATCCTGCAGTCAATGCGATGGAATATAGCGGCATCACCTCCCACTCTGGTCAAACGCATGCCCGGAGGATGCTGATCATGTTCGGCTGCAGGCATCTGCCTTATCCTTTGAGCGATCCGATCATGATGCCCTGAACGAAATACTTCTGCACAAAAGGATAGATCGCTAAGACGGGCAGCGTTGCGACCACGATGAGCGAGAACTTCAGCAGATCCCGTAAGCCCTGCATCGCGGCCATCTTATTGGCATCCACCATCATGCTCGAGTCGATGGAATTCAGAATGAGAATATTCCGCAGAATGATCTGAAGCGGGAACAAATGCTGCGTCTTCAAGAAGATTAATGCCTCGAAGTAGGCATTCCATTGTCCCACTGCATACATCAGCACCAGAACCGCCAATATCGGCTTGGACAGAGGCAGCACCACCCGCAGCAGGAAACCGATATCGCTGCACCCGTCCAGCTCTGCCGCCTCTCCCAGCTCCTTGGGAATGCTGGACTGGAAGAAGGTCCGCGCAATAATGACCTGCCAAACCGCCATTGCGCTTGGCAGCAGCATCGCCCATCTCGTATCCAGAAGACCGAGGTTCTTTACGGTCAAGTAATAAGGAATCAAGCCTCCGCTGAACATCATCGTAATGATAAGAATGACCATGATGACATTTCGTCCATAGAAGGTGCTCTTGGAGATCGGGAATGCCAGCATAACGGTCAAACCCACATTGATCAGCACGCCGAAGAAGGTGTAGAAGATCGAATTCGCATACCCTGTCATGACCTGAGGATTAGAGAAAATGGCTCTGTAGCCTGCAAGGCTCGGCTCTACCGGAAACAGCCAGACTTTGCCGCTTATCACGGCCCGCGGCGAGCTGAAGGAAGAGCTCAGGATATAGATGAGCGGATAAAGCACAACGACAAGAATGATCGATAGAAAAGCATACACCAGGAAGATAAATACCTTATCGCTGAATGAATCTCTTATTGCGTTCGAACGGGTCTTCATGAGCGCGTTGGATTGCGTCATCTCCTATTCATCCCCTCTCTACCATAAGCTGCTGTCCGATATTCGTCTGGCCAGATAATTGACCGCGAGCAGCAGGACTAGATTGATTACTGAATTAAACAGGTCCACCGCCGCTGAGAAGCTAAAGTTCGCTCCCAGCAAGCCGATTTTGTACACGTACGTGGAGATGACCTCTGAGGTACTCGTATTGAGTGAATTCTGCATCAAATAAATTTTCTCGAAGCCGACGTTCATGATTTGACCGACATTCAGGATAAGCAGAATAATCGCTGCGGGCATGATGCCGGGAATATCAATATGAATGACCTTCTGAAACCGCGAGGCGCCGTCCACTCTGGCCGCTTCATAGAGATCCGGGTTGACGCCCGCCAGCGCAGCGAGATAGATGACCGCTCCGTATCCGATCCCCTGCCAGATATTAGACCACACGAAGATGCTGCTGAAGTACTGAGGAATCCCCATAAAGTTAATGGATTCTAGACCTAATGATTTGACGATATGATCCACAAAGCCAAGCCTTGGCGAGAGGAACAGAATAATCATGGAAACCATAACGATGGTGGAGATAAAGTAAGGCGCGAAGGTAACCATCTGAACCCATTTCTTGAACCGCGCATTCCGGATTTCATTGAGTGCCAGCGCGAGTATAATGGGAGCCGGAAATCCGACGAGCAGCGAATATACACTGATAACCAGCGTGTTCTTAATGAGCATCCAGAAGTTCGGGGAGCTGAAGAAGGTCGAGAAATTCTTGAACCCCACCAACTCGCTGCCCATGATTCCTTTGACCGGGCTGAAGTCGCGAAAGGCAATCTGCGCTCCGTACATCGGTATATATTTGAAAATTACGATATAAGCCAGAGGCAATAATACGAGCAGATACAATTGCCAATGCCGCTTTACTCTTCGTCCTCTTTCCCTCAGAAATAATGACCTGCTGCTGATCACATGTTCGGACTGCGTTGTTTTCAAAACCTCTGTGGACGACATATTCGCCAATCACTTCCTCTCCAGTTATCGATGAGTCTGGGGTCAACAATAACGGAATGAAGTCAGGCCGGTCAACGGCCAGTAATCTTGGAACAGACGAATTTCCGCAGGCACTGCTGTCAGGCTGTTTCTGCAGCAACGCGCAGCTTTCCGCTGCCGCTCATTATTCCGCTGAAGCCCATAAATAGCGGATTATCTGCTCAACCCGGGCCTTCCGTCGGCGATCAGCAAAGAGGCTCTCCGCAAGTAGTCCGTCTACTTGTGGAGAGCCCCCGAAAATGTTCATTGCTGGCTGCGATAGCTGTCATAGGCCTTCTGATAGAATCCCAAATACCGTTCAAGCTTCAGACCGCTGAATCCGTCCAGGTAAGCATCCCATTCTTCCTCGATGTTCTTCGTGCCTGTAATAAACTGCACCATATTGGATTCCACATACTCGTTTATTTGCACCCGCAGACGGGCTGCCTCAAATGCGATGTCCGGGTCCACGTACAGATTGGCAGGATAAACCTCCTTCGGTTCTTTGCCTGCATAGTTCTTCATGGTCTCCGTGTAGAGGCGGTGCTCGTAGCCTTCCTCCGAATAAGGATCCTCCGGCACAGCCCAAGATTCCCGCAGCTCCCGGTCACGATAACTGATGCCCATCTGACTCCAGCCTTCATTTTGCATGGTACGGGTAAAATATTCCGGGTTGATTTTATATTTGGCCGGTCTGCCATGCTCATCGACCTCTCCAGGCAAGCCCCTCCGCCACCATAAGCCCTCAGGCCCGAACTCGTTCAAAATTACTGCTTCCTCCGAATACAGGTAATCAGCCAATTGAATCGCTGCCACCGCCTGCGCCTCCGTTGCTTTGTCCGTAATCGCAAATTGGCCCGTATCAATCGTCTTAAAATACCCGGCCGCCTGATAGCCACTGGGCCCGATGAGCGGCGCAATCGTGTCATACTGTTTGTTGCGCTCATTATCGAGGCTGCCAAAGGCCATTCGAATATGGCCAAGTGTCGCGCTGCCAAGCACGATGTCGCCATCCTGCGTCGCTAATTGAACCAGGCCGTCGATCGTTTGGGTGAAGGCGGACGGATCAATCAAACCTTCCTGGTACAGCTTGCGTATATACTTCAGCCCCTCTTTCCACTCCGGCTGCGCGGCTGCGAGACCCACCTTCCCATCTACAATATACAAGTAATTGTCATCCGTATTATAGATAAAGGCGCTCATCAGAAAACCCGTGATTTTCGAATGCCAGGAATCGGAAGCCCCGGTAAGCGGAATTTCATCGGCAATGCCATTGCCATTGGGATCCTTCGTTTTGAACGCCTTGAGCATCTCATAAAATTGTTCGGTCGTTGCGGGAGGGCTGAGATTCAGTTTCTTTAACCACTCCGTGTTCACCCAGAGCTTCTGGGCATACCAGCAGTGCAGACATTCATTGACGGAGGGAAGCGCATATATTTTCCCGTCAGGGGCTGTAATCGCTTTACGCAATTCAGGGTGCTCCTCGAGCCTCTGCTTGATGTTGTTGCCATATTGATCAATCAAGTCGCCGAGTGGACGCAGGACACCCGACATGCCGTATTTCACCTGCTCATCGGCCGTAAGCTCGCCGCCAAGAAAGACAGCCGGGTAGTCTCCGCTTGCAAATGACATTTGCTTTCTTTCTTTTCTCACCACATTATTGGCGATATCGAATTCAAATCTGATGTTAAGTTTCTTCTCCAGATATTTCGTAAAGGTGTTCGTCTTCAGATCCTCAACATCCAGCGGAGGTGCCGCAAATACGGAAAGCACGGTCGGAGCGCCGACTGACACCGCTTCCCTGTCCTTCGCCATGACATCTGACTTCACCATCGAGCACGCCAGCACAGTAAGGGTTATCGCTAGGAGGCAGCACCCGATTATCCATTTGTTTGTCCATTTCAAACCACAATCCCCCTCTAACCGCTTCATTCAAGCCGCTTCCAGTCCAACGAGGCTCAAATCACATTCCGCTTCCGGTAATCGACTGGCGAAATGCCCTCGACTCTCCGGAAAACTCTCCGAAAGGTTGCGGCATTCGCATAGCCCACACGTTCACCAACATCTTGAATGGAATCCGACTGCTCCACCAGCCATCGCTTGGCATGCTGAATCCGAAGGTCAGCCAGAAAATCCAGGAAGTTCTCACCGAACTCTTCCTTGAACAGCTGGCTTAAATACTTCGCGTTGATGTCGAATTTGTCGCTTAGAAATTCGAGAGACAGCTCCGAATTGGCATAATGCTCCTCAATATACTCTCTGATGTCCCTCATGAGCTGGTGATAATGACGTCCCTCTTGAAGCTGATTCAGCTGCCTGCTGTAGCTCTCAAGAATTCGGAAAAAGGAGGCTTCCAATTCATCCAGCGTATCGAAGTCCTCGGTGATTTGCTTGGCGGGAGGAAGGGCCGTGACCGTCCATGCCTCATAATAATCTTTGGAAGCCTGCGAGAGCTGAAGATCCATATGGGCCAGAAAATAACGGATTAATCCGGTAATCTCGCTCTTGGACAAGCAGCATTGGCGGATGCCGGCAAATAGGGAATGGAAGTGATCCGTCCAGTTTTCTTCATGCAACCGAAAGCTCTGAACGAGGCTGTGAATCACTTTGAGATGCTTATTCGTTTCTTTGCTTGTCTCCGTCACATTCCGGGCTTCCTCATACCTGATGATTCGGTTATTGCCGAGTGATGCCTTGAATTTGAGCGATTCCACCGCCTGCTTGTAGGACTCCGTCGCCCCTTCGAGCGAATCCACCGATTCTCCGACTCCAATCGTTACGGTAAACGCAAGATTCTTATGCACCCATGCGACAATGCTTTCATAGACCGTGTTATCGGCCGGTGAATCCGCATTTTCCTGAAAATGAATGCCCGTCAGCTGCAGGGGGGATATCCACTCGAGCCACACCTGCGTGGCAAGCTGACTGAACAGCTCATGCGTGGCGCTGCTGATGACGAATTTAAACAAGGATTGGTCCTTGCTCTTATGCTGGTTGAAGCTTTGCTCCGGATGATCGATTTCGATGATGAGCACCTTCAGCTTCGAGTGGGCAGGCAGGATGGATGGGTCAGCTGAGGCGATCGAGCTTTTCTCCGATGCGATCAGATCCGTAAAGAAGGTTCGCTTCTTCAGCAGGAACGCCTCCTCGGATTCCTTCTTGAATATCTTCGACTGCTCGGCAAAGTTGTTAATGGCGGACTCAATAAAGGTGAATTCGTCTACCGCCAGCCTGCCCAGCGTTTGTTTGCCCGGTGTGACATAATCGTTGATGCGCAGGACCAGGTCTTCAAGCGGCTTGTAGTTTTTGCGGGTGACATAGATAATAGAGCCCACTCCGGCAATGAAAATAACAAAGCCGAGTATAGGCCAAACGCTCGAAAGGCTGGAGACCACGTTGACGATCCTACCGTTGTTTACGCCGCTCTCAACCTCCCAGCCGGTGTAGTCTGATTTAAAGCTGGCAAGCACTTCCTTCTTCTTGTCCGCCTCATTCTGCTTAAACAAGGATTGGCCGCTGCGGTCATAGAGCTGAACGAACCCTGTCGATGAGTCGTACATATCTTCGACCAAGTCCTGCAGGGAGGACACACTGACATTGACAACAAAGAGCCCCTCTGAGCCGACGCTGAGTGGAACTTTATGAACCAGGCTGACGACTTCCTTCTTATGCTGAAACGCATATTCGCGGTATGTCCGAAGAGCCGTCCAGGGGGATTTCTCCGAAGCGTTCTGAATGCTCCGAATAAACGATACGTCTTCAAAGTCATCCATGCTTTTAATGATATCGCCGTTAAACACGATGCCGTCGTTATACCTGACCAAGTAATACGAATCAATAATTGGTGCTTCCTGCTTAAGCTTCAGCAGGCGATTGATGACCTGATAGTTCAAATAAACATTGCCCTCATCCTTTTCGTCAAAAAAATCCGTAATCACCTTGTTGTACATCAGCTCTCTCAGGATAAGGTAATCGACTGATTTCAAGGATACATCCACGGACTGAAGCAGCTGCCGGGCAAAAACCTGGCTGGATTCCTTTGTGTTATGGTTGTTCTGCTCAACGAGTGTTTGGAAAAACAGGAAAAAGACGAAGGAGAACATGATAAAGAAAATCGGCAAATACGACCAAATCATTTTACGAAGCCATGTTCGGTTCATTGCACCATCCCTTTGGAGGAAGTTTGAGTACCGATCAATATGTAACCGCATACATTAGTATATCAATTATACTCTTCCTCTGTCAGGCCGTCTTTGTTGTTAAGGTTATCCATTTGTCATTTTGTCCACTATTCCGGAAAAGCTTGATTGGAGCATTGGTTAAATGCGGGGCGGCGATCGGGATATGTAATACAAGATTCTTGGCAGCCGGTCAAGGCTGCGTGCGGGCTCCAGCCGCTGTTAAAGCCGTGTTCCTTATGATTTTATGATAAGGTTGGAACTCGTCTTTAAAGGCGGCACGTAAACTTTCTGCTCCACACCCAGCCCTTTCCCTACTCAAGAATTTGTAAACCAACCATTGCGCTGTCGCGCAGCCAGGGAAAAACTCGCAAAAACGGGCTTCTCCTTGCTTTTAGGGGTCAGAGAACGATGCGGTACCTGGAGGGGGCTTTTACTTGAGGAAAGCAAAAGCCCCCTCCGCCGTTGTGGCGGAAGGGGCAAGTTCAAAAAAGTACTTTTGGAAGGTCGGGTCAAACTCAGGGTTTAGATGCCCTCAACTATGAGCCCGTTCTAAACGCGAATTTATTTAACTACCGTTGGACGTATAAATTTACCATCCGAATAAATCACATTCGGAGCAAGCTCGCCGGTCTCTGATATGAAAGAGGCACCTTCTTCGAAGAAATAGTATTGCTTTGGATACGCCGCATAGCTGGTAACAAGCATTTTTTATGGCGATTTGCATCGGCATCTAGTCACTAACGGTCCATAGATTAATTACTAAGCTGACCCGATTGTCGTACCGCGATTCAACTTTACCGAACGCATACATTTCGTATCCCTACACTGGTCCTTTTCAGCAGGCTTATCTTGAACGGAAGGATGAGGCGAGGTTTCTTGAGGGAACCTTCCAAGAGGAGCATTTCTTCTCTTGGAAGGCTTTTGGCGATAACAGGATGCACTGTTTGCTTACAGCTGCTATTCACTTATTGCTCATTAACCGCCTGAAGAACCTCCTGCACATGGCCCTTGACCCGTAAATTCCGCCATTCCCGTACAAGCTTGCCCTTCTCGTTGATTAGAAACGTTGAGCGGACCAGGCCCATATATTCCCGGCCATACAGCTTCTTCATCTGCCAAACTCCGTATAGCTCACAAACCTTGTGCTCGGTGTCGGCAAGCAGCTCGAACGGCAGGTCATACTTTGATGCGAAACGCTCATGCGTCTCTGCCGTGTCGATGCTGATGCCCAGCACAACCGCATTACTTTGGCCAAACGCTGTATAGCTGTCCCGAAAATCACAGGATTCCTGCGTGCATGCCGGTGTCAAATCCTTCGGGTAGAAGAACAAAATCACCTTCCTGCCGATATAGTCACTCAGCTTCACCTCGCGCCCTCCCGTGGTTGGAAGCGTGAAGTCCGGCGCTTTTTTGCCTACGAATGCTTTCGCCTTAATGACTGCTGCCATATGAACATTCCCCCATTCTTACAAATTGCCCGTCTGCCGCTATCGTCCCGCCCCGATGTGAGCGCTTCTCGAGGCGGGTGTTGAGGCAGTCGGATTACCGCTATAAGCTAACCTTCCGCTTACGATCCGGCGCCGCTGTACCGTCTGACGCCGCGATTCCACAGGAACAGACCGAGCGATAGCACGACAATCCCCATAACCGGAGTCAGCAGCGCGAGCGTTGATAGTCCGCCTTCATTGTGGTCCAAGAAATAGGAAGCCGGAATCACACCCACGAAAGCGAAGGGCAGTATCCACGTCAGCAGGAAGCGAATGGCTTTGTTATAAATATTAACCGGATAACGCCCATAGTTCTGGATGTTATACATCAGCGGCAGAATGCCTGTCGGCGCATCCGAGTAGAAGGAGATTGCCGTAAGCGCGGTATAAATTCCTGCGTAGATGAAGAATGCGCCCAGGACGAACACCACCAGCATCAGCACATCCAGAGGCTCGAAGGGAAGTCCGAGCTTCGTCCAGCTGAGCACCATGATAACCGCTCCCACCAGTGACCCGAACAGTGAAGGCGGATCGACATTCTCAAGCAGGACCTGATACAGGTTGTAAGCCGGCCGCGTCAGGATGCGGTCCATCTCCCCTTTTACAATATAACGCTCGCTGAAATTCCAAATGTTGAACAAGGCCCCGAAGATGCCCGATGGAACCATGAAGAATCCATATACGAACACGACCTCTGCCTCCGACCAGCCTCCCAGCGATGGCGTATGCTGGAACACAATGAGGATGAAGATCAGGTTAACCCCTTGGAACATCAGATCAGAGATGACCTCGAGCCAGAAGTCCATCCGGTAGGTCAGCCTTGTCTTGGCATAATTTTTCAAGTACTCCACAAACAGCGTCCAATAAAACATTTCTTGTTAACCTCCTTGCACGAACAGTCGGCTTCGCGCCTGCCGCCATACCCAAGTAATCGGAATAATAAGCAAGAGAAACCACAGCAGCTGTACACCGAGCACGATCCATACATCCTGTCCGGTTGTTCGCCCTGTGAATACGGAGCTTGGCAGATAGGTAATCGCTTGAAAGGGAAGCCATTTCATCGTTACCGCGAGCCAGCCCGGGAAGAAGGAGATCGGCACGACAACGCCGGAAAATAGATCGACAAGCACACGCTTCATTCGCAGCATGCCCTCGTTATTTTCGACAAAGAAGGCAAACAGTCCTACCAGCATATTGATCTGTGTATTTATGAGAAAGCTGAATATAAGCATAACAAAGTACAGCAGCCACACACTCGGATCGGTGGGCAGTTTAACCGGAAAAATCAAGCAGACAATAACGAGTCCCGGCACCATGAACAGCAGCAGCCTGAAGATTCCTTCGCCGAAGCCCTGCATGAGCTTTACGAACAAATAATTGTAAGGCCGGATAAATTGAATCGCTACGCTGCCATCACGGATTTCATTGGCAATTTCACGGTCGAGGTTATTAAAATAGAAGGCACGGGCCATCCAGGAAACCGCTACATAGGTCGTCATTTGTGCAAGTGTAAAGCCGCCGAGCTCCTTCTGAACGCCATAGATCGCATCCCACAAAAAGTAATACGCGCCGATATTGATTGCATAAATGATAATGCCGCTGTAATAGTTGACCCGATAGGCAAGCATCATCAGAAAACGGATACGGATGATGTCCAAATAGGCGCTATTCATTCTGCTTAGACTCCTTTGCCTCTTGATCGCCGGCGCCTGTATCCCATTGACTCAGCTTCTCCGTCGCTTCCTTTGATGCAGATCCGGACTGATAGATTTCACGGACGATCTCATCGGTATTGGTCTCCATAATTTTGATATCGCGAATATCCGAAACGCCGCCGACTACCCGCGCCAGTGCATCGGATACATTCACCGCATGAGGCAGCCACATCGTTGCGGTTAATTCATTGTCGATCGACCAGGTCACCCCTTCAAGTCCTGCCGTTTGCACATGCAGTTCAGCAAGCCGCGGCTGCTCGCCGAATTGAAATTGAATCTCGCGACCTTTACTCCATCTCGACTTCAGCTCGTCCAATCCGCCGTCATAGATAATTCGGCCATCGTCAAGCATAATGACACGCGAGCAGAGCGCTTCAATATCCTGCAAATCATGGGTGGTCAGCAGAATCGTCGTCCCGTGCTCACGGTTGATTTTTTTCAGAAATTCCCGAATCTCTGTTTTTACCACAATATCCAGACCGATTGTAGGCTCATCCAGAAACAGGATAGACGGATTATGCAGCAGCGATGCGACAAGCTCACAGCGCATCCGCTGTCCTAAGCTGAGCTTACGGACAGGACGGTTAAGCAACTCACCAAGCTGAAGCCGCTCTACGAGCTCATCCAGACGCTGACGGAATTCAGCTTCAGGCACACGATAAACCTTGCGGAGCAGCTGAAAGGATTCAATCACGCCGATATCCCACCAGAGCTGGCTGCGCTGGCCGAATACGACACCGATGCCTTTAACGAAGCTCTCACGTTCCTGATAAGGAACGTAGCCGTTTACCTTAAGGTGGCCTGCGGTTGGAACAAGAATACCGGTCAGCATCTTAATCGTTGTCGATTTGCCTGCTCCGTTCTCACCTATGTACCCGCATATTTCACCTTTCGGGATTTGGAAAGAAATATCTTTTACCGCTGTAATTTGATTGTATTCCCGCTTGAACAAATCCTTCAATGCTCCTTTAACACCTTCGCGATTCTTCTGGACTTGAAACTGTTTGCGTAAATCCTTGACATCAATTGCCAGCATAGGCTCATTTTCATCCTTTCACTTCGACATTTCCTGGGAAATATCTGTCTATTTCGTTGTTAATATATAAAACTTGCTTCTATACGACAATCCATTTTATAATTTTATGATATGTAATGCTACTATTGTGTAGAGATTACGTAAAAGTTATCGATTGTCGCGAGCACATCTAACCTATTATAGCAATTATTAGACCATCTTATTTCTTTATTACTAAGGAGGACATTTAAATGCCGCGAAAGCAGCAAAAGCAAACTAGAAGAAAAAGACCGTGGATGTGGGCACTGCTCGGAGTCGTTGTTGTCGCTATAGCCGTCGTAGCTGTCTACTTTGTTAATCTCAATAATTCCTTAGGCGGTCTGAGCAAGCCCAAGGATGAATCTATATTCGGTAAGTTTGATGACAAGCCAGCTGAGAAGCCGGCCGAGTGGGAGGGCACCGAACGTGTCAACATCCTCATCATGGGCGGAGATAACCGCGGCCTGAAGAAGAGCGAGACCGCTCGTTCAGACTCCATGCTCGTTGCTTCCGTTGACCCTGTAACGAAGAAAGCCCATTTGTTCTCGGTGCTCCGCGACACTTATGTTCCGATTGAAGGACATGGCGAAGGCCGTATTAACACGGCACTCGCGCTTGGCGGGCCCAACCTGGCCATGAAAACCATCGGCGGTGTTCTCGGTCTAGATATTCAATATTATGTGTATACCGACTTCGAAGGATTCAAATCCCTTGTCGACGCTATTGGCGGCATACAAAATTTCGATGTCGAGAAAAATATGAACTATGTTGATAATGCGGACGGCAACCGGTATGATATCCATTTGAAAAAAGGGATTCAAGACCTGGACGGCACCACTGCTCTCCAATATGTGCGCTTCCGTCATGATGCATTGAGCGATTTTACGCGTACTGAGCGTCAACGCAAGCTGCTGACAGCGGTCTCGGACAAAATGAAATCCGGCTGGACGGTCGTGAAGCTAAACAAAATTATTGACAGCATCAGCCCTTATGTAGAAACAAACATTGAGGTCTCTGATATGCTGAAGCTGGCTCAGCTTGGCATCGGAAGCACCATCGGCGGCTCTACTCAAGTGCCTCCAATGGATCTGATTGGGGATAAAAAGGTTAGCGGCGCTTCCGTTCTCTCCATCCGTGACGATCAAGAGCTCATGGATTATGTTCAGAGCGAGCTGGCGGCAGATAATGTTGCAGCGGCTGGCAGCACGAATGGGACCGGTACGAACGGAACCGGCACGAACGGAGCTAACAATGCAGGCAATAAGGATTCAGCGAATACGAAAAACAGTTCAGCTCAAACAAGCGACTAGGCACTTTGCGCGTTTGCTCCATATAGGATGAAACAGAGGGTGAACCCTGACCGAACCGTCAGTTTCACCCTCTGTTGTATGTTTTCACAGCTTCGCCTCAATTACAGGTGATCAAGCTGCCACGCATAAATTTAGGACATGCTTACGAAGCCAGTTTTGTTTCACTCAAGCCGGATTTCGGCATTGGGGCATAGCCTCAACAAAACTCAGCTTATGCTTTCGAAGTAGTTTTTGCTTCATGCTTCCTTATTCAAGGCAGCATGGGGCATAGCCACGCAAAAACTTGGTTTATGCTTACGAAGCCAGTTTTGTTTCACTCATGCCGAATTTCGGCATTGGGGCATAGCCTCAACAAAACTTTCAGGAGGTTCCATCCATGTCCACACAGCGTCCAGGCTCGGAAGAGCTTTACACCGAAGCGCTTAAGCATATTGTCGGTGGTGTCAATAGCCCGTCCCGTTCCTTCAAGGCAGTTGGCGGAGGAGCGCCCGTATTCATGAAACGCGGCAGCGGCGCCCACTTCTGGGATGTCGACGGCAACCGTTATATTGATTATTTGTGCGCTTATGGGCCGATCATTACAGGTCATGCACACCCGCACATTACGGCAGCTATTGTTGAAGCAGCGCAGAACGGCACCCTTTATGGGACCCCTACAGAGCTTGAGATTAAGCTCGCCCGCAAACTGAAAGAAGCGATTCCATCGCTGGATAAGGTTCGGTTCGTTAATTCCGGCACGGAAGCCGTCATGACGACGATTCGTGTCGCCCGTGCTTACACCAAACGGAGCAAGATCATTAAGTTCGCGGGCTGCTACCACGGCCACTCCGACTTAGTCCTGGTCGCTGCAGGCTCCGGTCCTTCAACCCTCGGTATTCCAGACAGCGCTGGCGTTCCTAAAAGCATCGCGAGCGAAGTCATTACTGTACCGTTCAATGATCTGAACGGACTGCAGGAAGCACTGCAGCACTGGGGCGATGACGTAGCCGCTGTCATGGTTGAACCTATCGTCGGCAACTTCGGCATGGTTATGCCGGAGCCCGGCTTCCTTGAAGGCCTGTGCAGGATGACTCGTGAGGCCGGTGCGCTTGTGATCTACGATGAAGTCATCAGTGCCTTCCGCTTCCATTACGGAAGCGCGCAAACCTATGCCGCGTTCCCGGACAAGAAAGCCATCGAGCCGGATCTGACCGCACTTGGCAAAATCATCGGCGGCGGTCTTCCGATCGGCGCCTACGGAGGCCGCCTTGAAATCATGACTCAGGTCGCACCGCTGGGACCTGCTTATCAAGCCGGCACCATGGCGGGTAACCCGGCATCGATCTCCGCCGGTATTGCATGCCTTGAAGTGCTTGAGAAGCCGGGCGTGTATGAACGGATGGAGGCTCTTACGATTCAATTAGCTGACGCCCTGCAGCAATCCGCTAACAAGCACGGCATCCCGCTGACCATTAATCGCATTCGCGGCTCATTCTCTGCCCACTTCTGCGATCATCCTGTCACGAACTATGATGAAGCGCAGGATACGGACGGCGAGCAATTCGCCCGCTTCTTCCGCTTTATGCTGGATCAAGGCATCTGCCTGGCTCCATCCAAATACGAGGCCTGGTTCCTCACTACAGCGCATACGGAGCAGGATATTCTGGAGACGATTGCAGCAGCCGATCACGCCTTCCGAGCTATGGCGGCTGATTAATAACAGGCCAAATAGGCCCGTTCCTTACCCAAGCAGCATGCTGCTGGTAATGGAGCGGGCCTTTTTCTTTTTGGAAGCCAGAGAAGCTACAGAATCTCCGTTATAACAATAATTCCAATCGGAATGGCTAGAATCCCGACCAAGACCAACCATCCCAGAGGATGACCCATATTAATCGTCCAGCCTACCCCGAAGCGCTTGGCAACGAACAATGACGGATCTTCTTTGTTGGAATAGAAGGCTCCGCCACCCTTCCAGTGCTGCTCTTCCGTGTCGGAGGTGAAGTCGCTCTGCGCAATTCCTTTGCGGTTTAAGTACAGGATATGAAGGATGAGACTTGCCATAATCGCTACAGGCAGCGCGGACGTAATGACTTTAAGAGTCTGTAAGGACCAATCATATAACATCGTGGCCTGAATGTAGCTGAGCAGCAAAATAATGACCAGTGACAAGTAATAAAGAAACAAGGAGGTGGCGAAGCGGAACCGCCGCTGCTTCTCCATCGACTTCGCTGCCTCATTCGGATTAAGCTGCTGCTTCGCTATGCGAATAATCGTGTTCGTGAACAAGAAGATGCAAGTCATGAACAATTGAATAATATTCAGCATGAACACCGAACCGAAGCCTTTGCTGGAGACTCCATCCGGCTCAAAGCTGCCGTTATAGTGGGTGATTATTGTCGCAGGAATTCGATCCCACAGCAGAACAGCGAAGAAGACCGATATCCCGGCCAGAATAACATGCACCGTATACCAGGCACTGCTTATCGTCAGTTTACCGCTTCGGAAGCTCAAGCTGACGACTCTTCGCGAATCTGCCGTCCGTTCCCAGCCCTTCCCCGCTTTGAGGCGGATTGCAGCGCTTCTACCTTGCTGCATGGCCAGCAGATTACCGATAATCTGCACGATCAGTGCCGCAGGCGCTGCGGCTTCCATCTCCCCATCCCGCAGCCAGCTTAACAGCACGGCTGCCGCAAGACCAATTACGCTGACTAATATGGCATTGCTTACATACCTGCGCTTAATAGAGGCAGCTTCAGGATCTTCCGAAGCTTCATCCGGAATATGAACACCAAACAGCATCCGCTTACTGCCTATGACAGGCATAACGGTCAATAACGCTCCAACACTGAGGTAAGTCGCAAATAGGGAAAATAAGGCCCATCCCCCGATATTCATTCCAGATAATCCCCTTTCTTCGTTAAATCTCTTCGGTAAATGGCAATGCAGGCATCTGCAAATTCCTTCTCAGTCATGCCTCTGACTATCGCTTCGGCCGCAAGCGATCTTAGCTGCAGGTGCATGCTATCGAGGAAGGACTCGGATACCCTAGGCATGCCATCAGGCGTGACAATGACCCCTCTCTTCCGGTGTACCTGCAGGAATCCTTCTTGCTTTAACGCTTGATAGGCTTTATTAACGGTATGCAGATTAATGCTTAAATCCGAAGCCAAGCTTCTCACAGAGGGCAGCGGATCACCGGGCTGCAGTACTCCTGAGGCGATGCCTTCGATGATCTGTTGGGCAATTTGTGTATAGATTGGCACATCCGATTGTAAATCAAGCTCTAGAAACAAGAGTCTCATACCTCCTAACGTCTGTGTGTACGTAACTATGCATGCAGGAACATCGAGCATTCCGCGCTTTAAATCTATCTGTTATATTCCGACTATAACAAATAGATGAACAAAAGAAAAGAACGTCTTTTTATCATCGGATTCCAGTGATAAAAGAAACGTTCCATCTATTTTTGCCCGCATTGATCAGGGATCTGATTCCCGCCGCTAGACGTCTGATTCAGCCTTCTCAAGAACCTTAACAAAGGCTTCGTGAATATGTCCATTGGACGCTGCCGCATGCCGCACGCCAAGATGATAGGGATTACCTTTGGTGTCGGTTACTTGCCCGCCGGATTCCGTCACAAGCAGAGCGCCTGCTGCCAGGTCCCATGAATTGAGGCCATACTCCCAGAAACCGCTCAACCGGCCAGCTGCAACATACGCCATATGTAGCGCTGCTGAGCCGCCTGATCGGATATTGCGTACTTGCGGTACAAGTGCCTGCAGACCTCTCATGTTGATAGGAAGCGCATAGTTTGGATCCGCTGGGAAGCCGGTTGCAAGCAGGCTGTCCCGAAGCGTCTGCTCTTCAGAAACCTGTGTGCGGCGTCCGCGCACGTAAGCGCCTTTGCCCTTCTCTGCAACGAACAGCTCGTCCCGTATCGGATCATATACAACGCCGACAATAACTTCGCCTTTATGCGCAAGCGCGATGGATACGGAGAAGAACGGGAAGCCGTGCACGAAGTTGGTCGTCCCATCGACGGGATCTACGACCCATAGATATTCGGCATCTCTTACACTCTGCAGGGCACGGTCCGAAGCTTCCGGTCCCGGCTCGACGCCTTCCTCGCCTAAGAACGAATGATGCGGGAAATGAGTCTGCACTAAATTGCGTATCATCGTTTCCGCACCCTTGTCAACTTCAGTGACAAGATCTTGAGCGGAATATTTTAACGAAAGACTTGTATGGTTACCCAGCTTGGTTTTGATCCATTCGCCTGCTTTCGACGCACTATTAATGGCGACTGCGGTAAAGCTTTTTCCCCCAACTGCCGGAACTTCATTCTGGTCACTCATGGCCTATCACACTACTTTCCTATCTCGTTTAGTTGTTCTACTATACGTCAGCCACCCGGCAAAGTTTCGCCCGAATTGTCAGCATGCCTGTGTTAAAGCTTCGTGAAGCCTTCAATAATTAACTCGGAGGAGAGCAGTATCAGCGTTAGACGGAGCAGCCACATCAGCCCTTTTCCCGTCATTTTGCTTGCGATCCTGGCCCCTATCCGGCCGCCAAACCATGCTCCGGGAATTAGTGCGAGCACAATCCACAGATTGATTTCTCCCAAAGCGGCATGGACGCCGCTCCCCAGAATGGAGGATAGGAAAATAACAAACATAGAGGTGGCCGTCGCCACATGCGGCGGAAAACGGAAAAGCAGCACCATCACGGGTACAAATAAGGATCCGCCGCCGATTCCGAAGAGCCCCGAAACCATGCCGACACAGAAACCGATCATGAGCGCGGGCAGAATTGCATATCCGTAGGTATGTACATGGCCTTCCTCATCAGTATAGGTCCGCCTGATCGGCCACTGCCTCGTTATCGGTTTCAAATGATCACGCGCAACCAGCAGGCCCGCCATAAGAAGCATGAAGATGCCGAAGATCAGCTGGAAAACGCCGTTATGCAGATGACCCGTCAGGGCAGAGCCAATCATCGCTGCCGGACCGCTCGTTATAAATAACAGCCATCCGCTGCGATAATCAACCCGTTTCTTCTTGGTATAAGAAAGTGTCGAGGCAAGCGCTGTCACGATTAATACCGCAAGCGACGTGCCGACTGCAACAGGGTGGTCAATCTCCTCTCCGGTCAGCCTGGATCCGAGAAGAATCAAGGAGGGGACAATGATAATGCCGCCGCCAAGTCCCACGATACTTCCGAATATAGAAGCAGCAAAGCCAAGAAATAAGAGAAAAACAAGCTCTAGCATGTCTGGACCTTCTTCTTAGGGCAGAGGCTTGAGCGCGAATGAATTCGGCTCGATCATGACCGCCCTTTTATTTTACTCCAACTTGCCTTTAGTTTAAAGGGTTACAATGGATGGCGCTGCTTACCATAATAGGATAAATACCAATCCACGAATTTGGGAATGCCCTCTTCAATTGAAATGCGCGGCTCATAACCAACCGCTTGGCGCAGCTTGTCGATCTCTGCATAGGTCTCATAGACATCCCCGGGCTGCATCGGTTCCCAGTCAATAACCGCCTTACGGCCGAGCGCCCGCTCCAGCACAGTAATATACGCCATCAGCTCTATAGGCCTATTATTGCCTAAGTTATAAATTCGATAAGGGGCATAGCTTGTTGACGGGTCAGGCCGCTCGCCATTCCAGTCCGGGTCGCCATGCGGCGCTTCCGGAATAAGCCTCATCATACCTTCAACAATATCATCAATATAGGTAAAATCGCGCTTCATCCGCCCCTCATTGAATACCGTTATCGGCTCACCCGCAAGAATGGACCTTGTAAACTTGAACAGCGCCATATCCGGCCGCCCCCACGGTCCATACACCGTAAAAAACCGCATGCCCGTTACTCTCATATTGAATAAATGGCTGTATGAATGGGCCATCAGCTCATTGGTTCTTTTCGTTGCTGCATAGAGGCTGACGGGATGATCGGCCGGGTCGGATTCCGCAAAGGGCTTCTTCGTATTGGCGCCGTATACGGAGCTTGAAGATGCATACAGCAGATGGCGAATTTCATAGTTGCGGCAGGCTTCAAGCACATTCAGGAACCCCGTCACATTCGCATCTATATACGCACGGGGATCAACGATACTATGTCTTACTCCCGCCTGTGCAGCGAGATGAAGCACGGTCTCAGGCCGATGCTTCTCGAATATATCATCCATCGCCTTCTGGTCTTCAAGCGCAGCCTGAACGAATGTGAACCCCTCCATCTCCAGCAGCTGCTGCAGCCTTGACCGCTTCAAAGAGGCGTCATAATAATCATTCAAATTATCAAGGCCAATGACCGCCCCTCCCTCGGCAAGCCACCTTCTCGCCGCATGATAGCCAATGAAGCCCGCACATCCTGTTACCAGCAACGCTTGCATGATTCGTCCTCCTGTCCTTAAACAGAGCATGGCTCGTGCTTGCCTGATTCACTCCGTTTATAAAAAAAGAACTGCTATTATAGCAGTTCTTCCCCTAATCTAAGCTTCTACACCTCGATACTCGCACCGTCCAACATTCGAATGCTTTCGCCCCTTGCCTGAAGCTCGCGGAACTCATCCATCAGCTTGAATAGGGCAGCATCCTTTTGCTTGGCCTCAAGCATACAATCCAGCCTGTCCACTGAACCTGCGGTCTCCTTCAGAAACCGAAACAGCGGTTCGACCTCCACATGATCGGCATGTCCGCGCGGATCCTTCCCGCTCTTGGGGCTGGACACATGAAGCTTCGGCGGAAGCACGGCGAAAGCGGCAGCATCAGAATCTGCATCTGACCTTGGCTTCCATGTCTTCAGAATACGGGGCCACAGCTCACCGTAAAGCGATGCATCCGTCTCATCGCCGTCATTCACCGCATGATGGTGAATATCGAGCACCATGGGGGTGCCAGCAGCCTCAGCAGCTGCAAGCGTTTCACGCGCTGTGAAGGTTTTATCATCATTTTCAAGTGTAACCCGGTTCTTAAACTTATCCTCCAGTTCGCCGAACTGCCTGATAAACCGCTCTGCAGACGTAGGCTTGTCCCCATAAGCGCCGCCGACATGGATGTTGCACTTGGCCGTTTCATCCAGACCCATCGCATCCAGCATACGCAAATGATAAGCAAGATCATCCTTGGACTTTGACAGCACTTCCGGCCGGGGCGTACTAAATACGCAGAAGTGATCCGGGTGAAAGGACACCCTCATCTGCTTCTCCTTCACGAACCGGCCAATGTCCGAGAATCCTTCCTGCAGATATTCCCAAGGGAGCCAGTCCTTCAGCTCGTCATGCGTTGCCAGCGGTATGAGCTTGGAGGAGAAACGGTATACCTTAATATCATGCGCATAGCAATGCCGCAGCAATCGCAGCGTGTTCTTCAAATTCTCTTCAGCCGTACGCTCCAGCTTGCGCAGAGCTGCTTCACGGTCATTCAGCTTCGAAAAGGCAGCAAATGTCATCGTGCGGGAAGGCGAAGCGTTCTCGAGCAGCATACTCATTGCGACAAAGCCGAAGCGGACAATCATTCCTTGTCCCCGAAGAACATCTCGAACGCGAGCGCGGTTTGCACGCGCGCTTCTTCCTCCGTCAGCTTCCGGACAAGCTCCATTTCCACCTGCGTAATTTCTTCACCTTGGAAGTTGATTTCGGCGATGGACACCAGAATGCGGACAATCGCTATCGCTTCGTTATCCGGTGTATAGGCGATCACCTTCTGTCCCGTCGGATAGACGCGAAAGCCGGCTTTGACCATTTTGCCGCGGCCGTATTCGAGAAGCTCGTACAGCTCTTGGGCAGATTTGAATTTACAGACCGAGTTAAATTCCGTTGCGAATCCCATCGAACTTACCTCCGTTACTATAAATGATATCGAATGAGGATAATCCGGTCCGTCAGACCGGATCTCCAGCGCCGTAATCGATCCGCTGCTTCTGTGCATGGCGGTCAATGGCAAGGCCAATCAGGGTATCCAGCAGCTCTGCATATGACACGCCGCTTTCTCTCCACATAAGCGGATACATGCTGTAAGGCGTGAAACCCGGCATCGTATTCACTTCGTTAATGAACAGCTGACCATCCTCTTTGCGCATGAAGAAATCAACCCGGGACAAACCCGAGCCGTCAATGGACAGGAATGCGCGAACAGCCATCTCACGAACCGCTTCCGCAGTTTCGGCCGGAATATTCGCTGGAATATGCATTTCAGACTTGCCGTCTGTATATTTTGCCTTGTAGTCATAGAATTCACTCGAAGATGTAATTTCACCGGGCAGTGAAGCACGCGGATCATCATTGCCAAGAACGCTGACCTCAATCTCACGGGCATCCACGAACTCCTCAACGATGACTTTGCGGTCATACCGCAGCGCGAATTTCACGCCGGCAATCAGTTCTTCCCTATTGCGCGCCTTGGAAATTCCCACACTCGAGCCCAGGTTAGCCGGCTTAATGAAGCAAGGATACCCTAGTGCTACCTCAATCTCCATAATGAAGAAGGCCGGATCCTTATCCCACTGGGTCCGGTTAAAGTGCCGGTAAATCACCTGCGGGAGCCCCTCTTGGGCGAATACTTTTTTCATTGTAATCTTATCCATACCGACCGCCGAAGCTAATACCCCGGCTCCAACGTAAGGGATGTTCGCCATCTCCAGCAAGCCTTGAATCGTTCCGTCCTCGCCAAACGTGCCGTGCAGGAGCGGAAATACTACATCAATGGTTTCGTTAATGGCCCCAGTGCCGCTGCTTATTGCAGGTGCCTGATCGGCTAAACCGTTAAATACCGGCATAAGTGCTTCTGTTCCGGAAGTTGCATTGCCCCCTGAGAGTCTGAGCAGCTCCAATCCCTCCGGCGGTGCCAGAAGAACAGTACCCGCGCGCCATTCGCCTGCTTTGGTAATATAGAAAGGTTTAATTTCGTATTTGGTATAATCAAAAGCCTTCATGACTGCAAGCGCTGTTTGGAGCGACACCTCATGCTCGCCCGAACGCCCACCGTACACGAGTCCAACGCGCACTTTGTCCCCCATAGTTAAATCCTCCGGTTACGTATAAATTTCCCCGCATGTATCAGGTTAAAACTCATCTGGAATATGAAAAAACCGGTATCTGGTCTGCTCAGTCCAAGCATACGAATCCTGATAGTCCCAGTATCGATGCCGGCTTGGCACGGTATTGGCATTCACAAGAGGCATTCCCGAAGCATCAAAAGCGGTCACGACCGTACTATGCTGGAACCGGTTATCCCCGCCCCAATCATAGATAATGATATCGCCTAAAGCTAATTGATCCGCTGAGCTGACAACGGTTGCCCGAAGTCCGTTATGACGCGGAGCCGATAAATAGTTCTGCAGCGCATTGGCCACAGCCCAGCTGTAGCTCCAGTTCTCACGTCCGCCGGTTCTGCCCCGATACCACCAGCCCAAATCCCTCCTACCAGTATAAGTCATCGGCGCGTTGCCTGCAAAGAGGCACTGAGACACATAGTTCGTACAGTTCACATCAAAATTCTCATAGGCCGGATTTTCTTCATTCCACCATCTGTCCGCATAAGCAGCCACCAAATCGCGGCGGTACCGGGTTCCGGCGCGATTATGTTTGAAATGCGGCAAAACATCATAATTTATATAAGGTAAAGATTGCGGCTTGCCTAGATCAGCCTGATCCTGTTCATAACCTGGCAGCAGGGGGGCAAAAGAATCCGAGATGCTGTATCTTGGGCGTCTTTCGGAAACAATAGGTTCAATACGGGTAATGCGGTATTTCGCGCCGTCTTGGGCAAGCCATAGCCTTTCCCGGTCGCAGCGCTCCTCCGTGTAGGTACGGCCCTTCTGCTCCATGATGCGCTTGGTGCGAAGCTCAATCAGCACTGTCACTTCGGAAAGCGATCCGGATTCACTGACGCGGAGCAGCTCCGCGCTCGTCTCGCTCCGCTCAGGAAGCGCACCTCGAAGCAGCTCCTGCTCACGAAGCCTGGCGAGCCGTCCGCTGAAACGGGACAAGTGATCCCGGTCTGTGACGAGCTCTTCGAATGCGGGGGCATAACGGTCAATTTCAGATTGATTGTACAGCTTTACGTAAGCATGAACGGCTGCCTTCCATCCGGTAAGCTCCGGTTCTTTGGGCTTTGGAGTTGCGGCGGCTGCAGGTGCGGAGCTGCGGACTGCCGGGCGGCTTGGCTTTACGCCTGATCCGCTACCTGCTCCTTTGCCTGATTTCATTCCTATTCGCGGCATGGTCTTACCTCCCTGCTAATGTAGTCGGGGTTCTCCGTGCATGCAAAGTTGGTTCATTATATGAGCCATAGAAGGAATTCATGTAACATTTGAAAATCGCCAGTACGGCCGCGGGCTGAGAACGATTTTCAACTAGAGCAGCAGCGTCAGCTTTTAGGCAAGAAAAGAGTCCAAAATCAAAAAATAACAGTCATGAAGGTGATATTTGCACTTTCTTATCTCGCCAAAAACCGCTATACTAAAGGTACGACGATTTTTGAAATTGTGTTTCACAGAATGAAACACAACGACCTTTTTTCGATCATTATTGGAAACCTATAGCCATAAGGAGGCGCAAATTGTAATGACTAAGCAAAACGATTATTCAGTCCGCGAAACACTTGATGTCGGCGGCAAGCCATTCGTATACTACCGACTATCCGGACTAGAGGAGCAGGGACTTGGCCAGATCTCCAAACTTCCTTTCTCCATCAAGGTACTCCTTGAGGCTGCTATCCGCCAATTCGACGGACGCGCAATCACAAGCGACCATGTTAAACAGCTGGCAACGTGGGCTGATGGCCGCGAGGATAAAGAAATCCCGTTCATTCCAGCACGTATCGTGCTTCAAGATTTCACAGGCGTTCCGGTTGTTGTCGATTTGGCAGCAATGCGCGACACCGTTAAGAAATCGGGCGGCGATCCTAAACAAATCAATCCGCTCGTACCTGTTGACCTTGTAATCGACCACTCCGTTATGGTTGATGCTTTCGGTACACCGGAAGCACTTGAATATAACATGGACATCGAGTTCAAGCGTAATGGCGAGCGCTACCGTTTCCTTCGCTGGGCACAAACCGCATTCGACAACTTCCGTGCCGTACCGCCGGGTACAGGTATCGTCCACCAAGTTAACTTAGAGTACTTGGCATCTGTTGCCGCAACCAAAACAAAAGACGGCGAAACCGTCGTTTATCCGGATTCCCTTGTAGGTACGGACTCCCATACTACTATGATCAACGGTCTTGGCGTCGTTGGCTGGGGCGTTGGCGGTATTGAGGCAGAAGCGGGTATGCTCGGACAACCGCTTTACTTCGTTACTCCTGAAGTTATCGGCTTCCGCTTGACAGGCAGCCTGGCTGAAGGCGCAACAGCAACTGACCTTGCACTTACCGTTACACAAATTCTGCGTAAAAAAGGCGTTGTCGGTAAATTCGTCGAGTTCTTCGGTCCCGGCCTTTCCAATATCAGCCTTGAAGACCGCGCTACGGTTGCTAACATGGCTCCTGAGTACGGCGCAACTGTCGGTTACTTCCCGGTTGATAATGAAACATTGAACTTCCTGCGTAATACCGGCCGTACAGAGGAGCAAATCGCTCTTGTTGAGGCTTACTATAAAGCACAAAACATGTTCCGTTTCGACGATACGCCGGAGCCAACGTTCTCCGATATCGTAGAGCTGGATTTGTCCACAATCGTACCTTCCCTGGCTGGGCCAAAACGTCCGCAGGACCGCGTCGAGCTGACTGCTATGAAGGAGTCCTTCAACAACATCCTCCGCACACCGATTGACAAAGGCGGATACGGACTCTCCGATAATAAGATCGAAGAAACGGTTGAAGTGAAACACAATAATGGCGCCGTTAGCAAAATGGGAACAGGTGCGGTCGTAATCGCTGCGATCACAAGCTGTACCAACACATCCAACCCAAGCGTAATGCTCGGAGCGGCCCTTGTTGCTAAAAAAGCCGTCGAACGCGGCCTGAAAAAACCGGCTTACGTGAAAAGCTCCCTGACACCGGGTTCCCTCGTTGTTACGGAATATCTCAAAAAAGCAGGTCTTATGGAATCGCTTGAAGCGCTTGGATTCCACGTGGCCGGCTATGGCTGCGCTACTTGTATCGGTAACTCCGGTCCATTGCCGGACGAAGTAAGCAAAGCGATTGCGGATAACGATATGACCGTTGCTGCCGTTCTCTCCGGTAACCGTAACTTTGAAGGCCGTGTTCATGCTCAAGTTAAAGCGAACTACCTGGCTTCACCGCCGCTTGTTGTTGCTTATGCTCTTGCAGGTACGGTTAACATTGACCTGTCTGCCGATCCAATCGGTTATGACACGAACAACCAGCCGGTGTTCCTGAAAGACATCTGGCCAACTTCGAAGGAAATTGCGGATGCTATTTCTCTTGCAATGAGCCCGCAGATGTTCCGTGACAAATACGAGAATGTCTTCACGCAAAACGAGCGCTGGAATGCCATTGACGTACCGGAAGGCGAAAGCTATGAGTGGGATGATAAATCCACTTACATTCAAAATCCGCCATTCTTCGAGAACCTTGGTCCTGATGTGGAAGACATCGCTGACATCAAAGGTTCAAGCGTACTTGCTTTACTCGGCGATTCCGTCACGACTGACCATATCTCTCCAGCAGGTAACATCAAGAAAGACAGCCCTGCCGGTGAATATCTCACGAAGCATGGCGTGGATTATGTAGACTTCAACTCGTACGGCTCACGCCGCGGTAACCATGAAGTTATGATGCGCGGCACATTCGCCAACATCCGTATCCGTAACCAAGTGGCACCGGGCACAGAAGGCGGCGTAACTACTTACCTGCCTACTGAAGAAGTGATGTCCATCTACGATGCATCGATGCTGTATCAGAAAAAAGGAACGAACCTTGTCGTTCTTGCCGGTAAAGAATACGGCACAGGCAGCTCCCGTGACTGGGCGGCTAAAGGTACATTCCTGCTTGGCGTCAAAGCGGTCATCGCTGAGAGCTTCGAGCGTATTCACCGCTCCAACTTGGTAGGTATGGGCGTTCTGCCTCTTCAATTCCAAGAAGGAACCGGCTGGAAAACACTGAACATTACAGGCCGTGAGAAATTCGACATCGTTGGTCTTAGCAACGGCGTGCAGCCTGGTCAAACGGTTCAAGTCATCGCAACCCGCGAAGACGGCACAAGCTTCGAATTCCCAGCGATCGTGCGTCTGGATTCCATGGTTGATGTAGACTACTACCGCAATAGCGGTATCCTGCAAACCGTACTCCGTCAAATGATTGCCGCTAACAACAGCAAATAAGCTTACTCAAGTAAAAAAGCTATTCCGCAGGCCGATGTGGTATTATCCCCTTCAAGTAGACACTCAGAAAAAAAACCTTATGGTACCATAAGGAATGAGTGAAC
>NZ_JBHSOW010000077.1:0-1277 GCF_042656405.1 Paenibacillus solisilvae
TCCCTTCCCGCCGCTTACCACTTCACCCTCCGGGCTTATAGGTTCACGCTTTACGACGCTGTCGTGCGCTGCGGCAGGATTCACTTTATGTTACAGCCTGCAGTTTTGCTTCACCCTGATTGGGGTTTTTCACAGGGCTTCATCCTTAGGATCTCGCCACCAGATGCCTGCTAGCTACGAGGCGGCTTGCTCCCTACCTCGGTTGGACTTTCACCAACTAGTTGTGCCTAGCTTTGCTAGGCGCACTGTTGCGCTATCCTGCCCGTTCGTATTATGAGGTCACAAACTAACGGCGAAATATGGAGCGAGCGTAAGAGAACAAGAAAACGGACCTGTCGCAAACGATGCGAAAAGAGGCAGATATTTGGAATTTTTACCCACTTGAAAATTAATATGACTTTCATTAATATTGTAATGGATATGTAATGTCTATGTGAAATTAAATAACATCGAAAGGTCGGGGATTGTATTCCAAGAAGTTCATGTTCGTGCAAGGTTAGAATGATAGCCAAGAGGGAGATGATTTGAATGGTTAAAAATTTACGAATAGCTTGCTTATTATTGCTAATGCTTATTGTGGTTGTTCCGACCTCTGTTGTTGCCAAAGGAGGCTCTCCGGCCAAAAAACCGTTTGTCATCGAGGAGGCCACAATTGAAGACCTTCAGAAAGCATTAGCTTCGGGACAACTTACATCGGAAGCACTTGTAAAATTTTATCTGCAAAGAATCGATGAAATCGATAAAGCAGGCCCTAAATTAAATTCGATTATTACGGTGAACCAGCAAGCGCTGGAAACTGCTATTGAATTAGATAAGGAACGGAAAACAAAGGGGCCCAGGGGGCCGTTGCACGGGATTCCTGTCATATTGAAAGACAATTATGATACGGCGGATATGCCAACTACAGGCGGATCCGCTTCTCTAAAAGGTACTGTTCCCGTTAAGGATGCGTTCATGGTGAAAAAACTCCGTGACGCCGGGGCGATTATTCTGGCCAAAGGGAACATGGATGAATGGGCCCATGGCGGAGCGCCTGGCCCCGGAAAGCCGGGCGGGGCTAACGGGTATAGTTCGTCAGGCGGGCAAACACTGAACCCTTATAAATTGAACCGGGGTCCTTCCGGCTCCAGCTCAGGTCCCGCTGCGGCCGTGGCGGCAAATTTGGCTGTCGTCGGTATGGGCACGGATACGCTCGGTTCCATTCGGGGTCCGGTTGCAAGCAACGCACTCGTGGGCATAAAGCCGACTTTGGGGCTTACCAGCCGTTCCGGAATTAT
>NZ_JBHSOW010000078.1:0-13430 GCF_042656405.1 Paenibacillus solisilvae
GTCGGATGGCTTTCGCTCGCCCATAATCTGCTAAAGAAGGCGGCAACAGACCGAAAATCAAAAATGGCAGTGCAGGGATAACCTTCCCTAGCACCGCCATTCTCTAGATTTGACACGTTTTTTTATCAGGCGAACCGTCCATCAAGTGAGTAACCTACTTTTGGGACAGCCTCTTTTTATTACATTTATTGTTTGTTATCCGATTAGTCGGCCCAAGATGGCTTGGAGCCAAGCGTAAGAATTTCCGCGGCTCTAACTTCACGATGCAGTGGCTGAGTCTTGGAATCTCCAAGAGAGGTACGGGTTTGCTCCAGTACATCACTAAGGTACCAATTGGTAAGTGTTCCGCCTGGCTCTATGGTGAGTGCTGCCGGCTCCTTGGACATATTAAACCAACGAACCATAATGGCCTGATTGTCTGCATTTACTTTAAACGTAGAAAGGGCCAGATTCGATCCTTCCCATTTGAGCCAGCTGTGAACAAGCGGAAGCGTACCGGCATGGATATCGGTTTGTGCGGCGGTCCATGGGATTTGATATTGATAGGCTTCTATGGCTGCAAGACTGCGCTCGCTGGACCCGCGGTATGGAATAATCGCCATCTCTACCGTATGCTCACCGGGACATTGCGCCTCAGGTGTCGGGAATACACCCCAATCGCCAAGCTCGCCCACGGCGCGGAGCAAAGTAACGGCAATCGTATTTCTTCCATCCCGGCAGATCTCATATTCGTTTAATCCGATATTCGCTATCGCTAATCCTTGACTTGCGTTATCCACGGCAACGAAAGCTTGCTGATGCTGACAATTGCTCGGGTTCTTCCACTCTGGCGCGGGCTCGATAGGACGCTCTGCAATTTCGAAGATCGAATCCGCATGCACGGAGCCGGATGCAATATCGGTCGGGAACAGAGCTCGCAGACGATGATCCTTTGCTTGATTATTGAAGGTAGTGGAGATCTTGACCGCCTTCACGCCTGCTTCAAGCGTAACCCGCGTACGAATCGCAAAAGGAATCAAGGAATCAGCCCGTTTGGACATTCGCTCCGGGTAATAAACCATTGCATTCTGCTCCGTTTCAAGCGAGGATTCAGCACTGGCCGGAATGGACCATTGATGAAGGATATCAACGGAATGAACGGCATCGGAATGCTCGGCCCATGCAATCTCAGCCTGCAGGTCACGAGTGGTCAACACGGCATGATCATGGGACTGCTTGAACATATATTCGTTGCCGATATCGCCTGCATTTTCATAGACGCACAAATCCCGGTACAGATGCCCGCCTTCTTTGTCCAGCAGGGTTAGGCTGCCGTTCGATTCGACTGTAATCTGATAATATTCGTTCTCCAGTACTTCCGGAGAGAGGCTTGTATTCTTGATTTGTGGGCCGGGATGGATAGCTGCAGCTTCCCCATGAGGATAAGGGACAAATGCATAGGTACGGTAGCCTAAAGCAGGAGCTTGCTCTACCTGGAGACTGACACGGATCCGACGAGCCATATAAGGCTGGCGGAAGCGGTCACCCGGCAGCGTGTAATTGAATTTGACGCCGAGATCCTCAATACGCGCGGGAATTTCATGACCGGATTCATCGATAATTCTGCCGCTGGTGAACGGCTCCGCTGCCATAGACTTGTACAGCTCAGCCGGAACATGTTCGTCGAAGGATCTTCGGTTTATCTCCAGCTCAAGCGAGACTAATCCCGTGCGTTTCCAGCCGGAGGTATTAAGGGCAATGAAAGGCACAGCGCCTTTTGCAAAGCCAAACTTCTCCGTATCGATGGCTCGTGTAATTGAGGCAACAGCCGCGTCAATTAAGGTTTCGGCTACATGTCCGCTCTTCGCAAAACGAGTCATCATCTCGGCATGGACCTCGTCTACGCTGCAGCCGCAAATGCTGTCATGGGGATGATTTTGCATGAGCGTCTTCCAAGCATAGGTGAACAGATGATGGGGATAGGCATGACCAAGCAGACTGGCAATTGCCGCTGTGGGCTCAGCGACTTTCTCCAAGAGCGTTTGAACCCGGGTGTTCGCCTGTTTAATATAGACCCTTGCCGAAGCGGTATTCACGAGGGTTCCCCAGCCATCCGTTTGCTGGCTGCGGAGCTCGCCGCTTACAACCGATAAGGGCTGATCGGTTAATGATTCATGAACCTGCTTGGCATAGGTTTCAAAATCCGAATGGATGAATGTATGCTCGGGATATAAGCTTCGAGCGGTTTCAAGTGCTGTGGAGAGGTTAGTTTGTACAGGCTGATGGTCACAGCCATTCATGAACAGCAGATGTTGAGTGGACGCGAACCGCTCCACTTGGATAATCTTCCTGTCCCAATAAGCCTGCGCGGCCTGTGGATCGGTTGGAATTTCCATGCCGTTATGATACCAGTTGGCAAATAATATGCCGAGCACTTCCGTGCCGTCCGGAGAACGCCAAATCATTTCGGAGAAGGGCGACTCATACGCGTTTGATTCCCCGACTTGATTGTTAAACCCGGTCGGCTTCACACCCCGGCCGAAGATCGCGGTATCAATTCCGGCTTGCTTAATAAGCTGCGGAGCTTGTCCGATATTGCCGAATGAATCGGGAAAATAACCGATCTTGGTCACGTTTCCGTACACTTGCGCATCCCTATGACCGATGAGCAAGTTACGGACATTGGCTTCGCTGCTGGTCAAGAACTCATCCTGCAGGATGTACCAGGGGCCGATATGAATTCTTCCGGTTTGAATATAGTGAACGAGCTTCTCGCGCATCTCGGGCCGAACCTGAAGATAATCCTCCAGAATGATCGTCTGGCCGTCCAAATGAAAACTTTTAAAGTCAGTATCCTGCTCCAGCGTTTCCAGTAACGTATCCATAAGAGCGATTAAACGGACATGATGCTTCTCGTAAGGCAAATACCATTCCCGGTCCCAGTGGGTATGGGAGATGACGTGGATTGTTTTGGCTGTCAATCGGAGAGCCTCCTTCAATTATACAAATAGACAACTTGGATCTGATAGAGCTGATCGTTGTATAGTCCTCATAATATGGGTAAGCTCAGCTATTGTAAACGGGTTAGCAGTCAGCGCCTTTCAAAAAGTTGTCTATTTGTTCTATATCAGCCTGATCGAAACGGATTGTGCTAATAGCAACAGGACCAAGCTGCACGGTTGAGCGCAATAATTAACGCTAACGCTTAAATAGCGTTATTTTTGATCCGGGCGAACGTAAGCGGATAATCTCGAAGGGCATTCCGGAGCAGTTAAGCCAATCCAGCCATTCAGGATGTACAAGACCATCCCCAAAGTTGTATATTTGTACGAAAAGGGGTGTGCGAGCTGACTCAGTCCAAAAGAATGCCATTATATACGCAGATCCGCAGCTACATTGAAGATCATATCCGGACAGGGCGATGGCGTGAAGGACATCGTCTCCCATCGGAGACCCATCTGGCCAGACAGTTCGAGGTCAGTCGGATCACGGTCAAGAACGCGATGTCGAAGCTGGTAGAAGAGGGTATTATTTATCGTATCCAAGGCCGCGGTACATTCGTCGCGATGAATGAGGGGGGAGAGCCGCTCCGTTACAAGAAGGGTGCATCCTCTGCGGGAATGATTGCTTTTTTAATCCCCCGCTTAGACAACCGGTTTACGATGAATCTGCTTAGGGGCATTGAACGTACGCTTTCTGAAGCGAATATCCGAATTCTCTATCTTTCGACACATGATGACGACCAAAGGGAAGAGCAGCTTCTTCAAGAGGCCATAGATACCGGGGTGAAAGGCATCATCATCTACCCTGTCGATGGTGAAACTTATAATGAAACGATCCTTCGGCTGACGATGGACCGATTTCCCATTGTCGTTATTGACCGGTATTTGAAGGGTATTGATACGAACTGCGTGTGCTCCGATCATAGGGGAGGGGCATACCAAGCGACCGAGCATCTGCTCATCAGCGGTCATCGGCATATTGTATTTATCACTTCCCTATTCAAAGGAACAACCAGCCTGGAGGAACGGCTCGAAGGATATAAACAGGCGCTGGCTGAATATCAGGTTCCTTTTCGCAGACAGTATGTCGTCGAGAGTACGGACAGCATGAGCTTTAGGCACTTGCTTCTGGAGCATCCGGAGGTAACAGCTGCCTTCGCTGCGAACGAGGGAATCGGCCAGAAGGTAATTGAAGCGGCCGAGTCGATCGGACGTCAAATTCCCAACAATTTGTCTGTCGTATTCTTTGACGATTATGAACGGTCTGAGGCTGCCAGAATCCCTCCTACCTGCGTGCTGCAGCAGGAGGAGGAAATTGGGAGACAGGCTGCGCAGCTGCTGCTCACTTTAATTGAGAATCCGCAGCAGCCAAGGCGCAGTCTTCGCGTTCCGACGCAATTAATGGTCCGGCATTCGACGGGCAGAGCTCTTTTGGAAAGACGATCAACGAAGCTTCCATCAAACTGATAGTAGTCGGGATATGCTTCTAAGCCATCCAGTCTGCTGCCGGAGGGGGAAACTTCTTCATGGCCGATTCCTTCGTTCCCCTTACGCGCGGGAACGGCTTTAGCCTGAATCTGCAGTTCGAATCTGAGGGCCGGGAAGCGTTCAATAACCTTGCGGCAGGCGGCAAAGTGATGCATCCGCTCGAGCAGGTATTCTGGGGCGAGTACAACTTTTCAGATGTGCGTAAAACCTAAAGGACCGTCAGGATCTCCCAGATCCCCTGACGGTTTTTTCTTATAAATGGAGTCACAAAGGTGACGGAAGCAGGCATGGCAGCACCTATTATAAATGGCTCTATGGATTAGCCAAAATGAAATTAAGATAATGATAGATTTCATCGCCAACGGCTCCAGTTTAATTAGGGGGCCGTAGAGGCGCCTCAAAGTATAAACAATCGCAGTTACGGAAAGAAATGAGACTGACAATCATCAAATCGACATCCTTAAGTTCACTGCTTATTAGCTGCATCTGGTCAATGGTCAAACCGAAGAAAGGAAAGGGGGAAAGTACGATGATGATCAAGTCGCTGGAGAAAATCAATAGCAGACAAATCGGCTTATTGATGATAGCCGTAGTGACCGCATCAGAGTTCTTGTTCGCCCCTAAGTATGCAAGCGAGTATGCCAAACAGGACGGTTGGATCTCCATGTCCCTTACGATTCTGCCGGGGATCTTGATGGTTGTGTTGATGACCGCACTTTCAAGACGTTATCCCGGTTTGAGCATTGTGGAAGTTGGTATGAAAATTCTCGGAAAATGGCTGGGAAGACTGTTCGCGGCATTTTTAGCGTACAGTATATTTTTGTATATTGCTATGAATCTAAAATCCATGTCCACCTTTGTTTCCGTCTATGCGCTCCCGCGGACACCAAGTCTTGTCATTGTCGGTATTTTCACATTTGTGTGTGCCATCGCCGTATTAGCCGGAATTGAAGTTCAAGGACGGTGTGCCGAATTTATCGTTCCGATCAACATGTTGTTTATCGCTTTAATCTTATGTTTTTCGATACCGAACATGAAACCGGAACAGCTGCAGCCCGTATTCGAAAATGGCCTATTACCCATCCTGAAAGGAACGATCATACCCTCGTATTGGGTTTTGCAAGGGGGTTGGCTGGTCCTCGGCTTTCTCCTGCCTTTTTTGAATCAACAGGAGGAAGGGCGGAAGGTTTCGCTGCTTTCAGTCGGCTTCATCGTGGTAATATTGGTTGCGATTACAGCTCAAACCCTTACAGTGATCGGTCCGTTCACCTCCGAATCGGTTTATCCTTTCTACTCCGTTATCCGTATGATCGGTCTTGGCGAGACTTTCGAACGAGTAGATTCGATCGTTTTGTTTATCTGGCTGGAGGGATTATTTCTTAAGATAAGAGCGTATTTCTATTCGCATTCTGTCTATGTGTGAGCCAGCTGTTCGGTTTGAAGGATTACCGGGACATTGTCGTTCCGCTTAGTGTACTTTCGGTGCTCGGGGTATTTTGGTCCTTCCCCGTTTATGCAAAATTGACCGAGTTTAGAGCCTTAACTGTCCCGATTGCGGTGTGGATCACATGCATAGTTATCCCCGTATTCCTGCTGGCTGTTAACTCCATGCGGATGAAAGGATCACCTTGATAGGCTTCATCATCTGTTTAACCATATAGACATGGAATTGAGGTCAATATATATGTGGGGAATCGTCTGGTTTTTACTTATCCTTGTTACGCTGTCTGTTGTTCAAATCAAATCACTCATCCGAAAGGGACGGAAGAAGGAGGTCGTTGTTTACTCCGTCTTGATGGGACTGGCAGGAGTGATTGGGTGCATCTTGATGGCGAAAATGAAAATCCCGAGTCCGACCATTCCGCTGCAGATCCTTTTTGAGCCCATCGGCAAAATGATATTTAACAAAATGGAATAACGGCGCAAGCAAGGAGGAGAGCAATGAACCATTATCCGGCAGATAACACAAACCCGCAGTCAGCGGAGAAGGGGGAACCGGTCTCTCCTGACTTGTCGGCCAACAAGCAGCGGATGGAAGCGATTTTCGCAGATTGCAAGGATGTCTTGTTTCACCCGTTTCACTATGGGCCGGTTCTTGAGTATTCCGCATTGGTCATTCACTGTGAAACGCTAGTGCAGGATCTAAAGGCCAATTTCTTAAAAACGGCTCTTCAGGATCTTGTGGCCCACGAAGTAGGACCGGCACTGGAGATTACACCGGACCAAGTCATTTCCTTTTTTGGCCGGCAGGGAGTCTCCGCTCACACCGCGCATGTTCTGGAACACATCTACGATGTGGAGCAAAAAATTCTGAACGGTCATGTCGCGATCTTCTTTGATCAGTGGAATAAGGCGATCAGCTTTGACGCGTTATCCATTGAGACGAGACAAGTAACTGAACCCATCACGGAGTCGGTCGTGAAAGGGCCTCATGAGAGTACGATTGAAAATCTGAAAAAAAATGTCGGCTTGCTCCGCACGCGGTTAATGACCTCCGACTTTAAAATGGATTTTTGTATCCGGACGTTCTGTGAAACGAAATTGCGGGAACGGAGAATAAGTCCAATCTTCCAGGAGTTCCTCGATATAAGAGGTTTCTAGTATCTCCATATCCTTGGCCTTGTTGATCCGCTGTATAAATTCGGCCAACGTTTCCGGGTCCACGGCACCTTCGACATAGCCAGTGCTCGATGGCAAGATTATCGTGATCGTCTCCGGCAGTCCGTCCATTATGATTTGTCCGGGCCTATTCCCTGAGTTCTTGCAATCCAGTGAAGATTATTATGAGCGAACGGTTTATTCTTCATGGATTCGTATATTAAGAATTTTTGCTTTTTCCCTCTCTCTTACATTGCCAAGTATCTATATTGCCCTGACCACCTTTCATCCCGAGTTGATTCCGACGGTTCTCCTGCTCGCGATTCTAAACACGCGTGAAGGGATCCCGTTTCCCGCTTTTGTTGAAGCGTAAGTGATGTTAATTTTCTTCGAATTACTCCATGAAGCGGGGATTCGCCTGCCGCGGCCGATCGGATCTGCGGTTAGTATCGTGGGAGCGCTGGTTATCGGCGAAGCGGCGATTAATGCCGGCATTGCCTCTCCGGCGATGGTCGTTGTCGTGGCGTTAACCGGGATCGCCACGTTTTCCATCCCGCAATATAATATCACCACCGGGATCCGGATCTTACGTTTTCCGCTGATGATTTTAGCCGCTTCTCTGGGTGGCTTCGGGCTGATGATCGGGTTCCTCCTGATTCTGCTGCATTTGACGAGTTTGCGCTCGCTCGGCCAGCCTTATTTTGCGCCGCTCGGTCCTCTGCGCCTGCGGCAATTACTCGATGTGATCGTTCGCGCTCCATTGAAAACGTTGTTTCGTTCGCCGCGGAACCGGCATTCACACAAGTCATCATAGAAACGGGAGAAAGTGGGATAAACGGTGAGAAAGATCGTGTTTTCCGGGTCGTTGGTTGTTGTCGCCTGTCTCCTCTTGACTGGATGCTGGGATAAAATGGAACTGGATGAATACGCATTTGTCCAGGCGGTTGCGATCGACAAAGCCAAGGATGACAAGGTTGAAATGATGGTCCACTTATATACCGGCGCCTTTGACGGGGGCAGCACAAAACGGAGCTTGGTTGTCAGTGATCATTGCAATTGCGCTCGCGATGCTCCTCTTAGCCTGCATTCTCTATTTAAACAGACGCTATCCCGGGCTGACATTTGTTGATTATAGCCGCCAAGCCCTTGGGAAGTGGTTATCCTATCTCATTTTGATTCCGATGACGATCCTTGTATTAGTAGACCTATCCTATATCGTCATCGAGATCTTGGCACGGAGCCCTTCGTCTGCCGATCGGACTGCAATGAAAGTGATCGACTCGACCACCGTTTCCAAAGCCGGCATCAAGCTTCATTTGCGCCTGGCTTTTGTGGGTGAAGACGGCGTACTGCCGGAGCGTGCAACGATTACGGAAGCCAAGAAAAATGACCGTACACAGATGGATTCGCTCATCGATGAGGAAGGCGTCACCTACGTTTTTGACCGCGGGTATGTGGACTATGGCGCATTTGACTCCTATTGTGAGCGAGGGATTCACTTTGTCACGCGTTTGAAGAACAACGAGGTCATTGAGCCTCTGCAGTCATTCGAGATTCCGCAAGGCAGCCAGGTAACGCTGGACGAAAAGGTACGCATCGGCTCCTTGCATAAGCGGACCAAGCACGAATCTGGCTAGCCGCTCAATCACCTGCTGAAGCAAGTCGGGATTCACTTGGCTGTGTTTTCGGCAGAGCTGAGCCGCAGAGATCGACGAAAGTCCAAGTTCCCGTTGGAACGGTTGGCACACGACGTCATCGGCAATGTCCCGCAGACTGTCACGCTTTTGCAGCTGCGCATGCAGGAATAACTTGAGATAAGCCGGTGTGATCAGCTTTTTGACGTACTTATCTTGGCCGGTTTTCAACGATCGAATCCGTGAACGTTTTCGTAAAAATGGGCGAGATCCATTTACCAAATGAAGAAAATAGGGTATCCTTATCCATGCGTTGATCCTTTCGGTGGATTATGGACAGGAACTACCTCCCATATCCACTGTAAAGGATTTTTTTATGCTTGGAAGAGGAGATAATTGAACGTTTTGAATAATGTGAAAACATTTATGCAACGCTAGTGAAAAATAATACATAAAAACAAACGGAATAATCCAAAATTTTTCAGAAAAGGAATTAAAACATTTATATCCAAATATTTAATTTATATTCGGATAACAATTGATACTTATAATAATTTGAACCTATGTTTATACATGATATTTCAATAGAGAGGGGGGCTTTCGTGAAATGTTTTCGAAGAAGCAGCAAGCTTTTTACAGCCGTTTTTTTAATTGTCATCTTGTTCGGATGCGGGCAAAACAGTAAGGAGGCGGAGTCTCAGGTTACTGGAGCCGTGAAGGAAAACATACCGGTTGTTGTACAGGCGAAGAAGGAATACCAAAAGCTAACGTTTGACGAGCTGTATTCTGATGTAGAGACAAAGAATCTTTCACAAAAAACACAGGAGCTGTCGGAACAGCCGGTTTTATTTGAAGGTTATATGGCCCCACCGCTTACAGCTGAAATTGAGTTCTTCGTGCTTACCCGATACATGATGGAGCAATGCCCGTTTTGCGCAGCACTTGCGACGTGGCCGGCAGATATTGTTGTCGTCTATTTGCCGGAAGGAGAGCCAATGGAAGTGACGGACCATCCGCTTATCGTTAAAGGAAGGCTGGAGATTGGAGAATATAAGGACGAGCTAACCGGTTTTGTCAGCCTCGTGAGATTATATGCAGAGAAAATAGAGGTGCTTGAATAGTGCTGCTTATTAACCAACTTGTTAAAACATATCTTTCTGAAAATAAGCCCGTTACTGTACTATCTCTTACAACTCTTGAGGTTCAAGCCCAGCAAAAAATTGCCCTTGTCGGTCCGAGTGGTTGCGGAAAAAGCACACTGCTTAATATCATTGCCGGCATTGTCCGCCCCTCTTCAGGGCAGATCCGGGCTCTGGATACGGACATTTTGCAGCTAAGTGAAACACAGATGGACGCTTTCCGCTCCCGTCATATTGGTTATGTCTTTCAAAATTTTAATTTGCTCCCTGGCCTTACAGCTTTGGAAAACGTGACGATCGCCATGCAGTTTGCCAAAGTAATTCCTTCCCATGCACAGAAAGCCCGTGGGGTGGAGCTGCTGGAGCGGGTCGGTCTTAATCACAGATTACATTATAAGGTGGATCGGCTTAGTCAAGGTGAACAGCAGCGTGTAGCCATTGCCCGCGCCCTCGCCAATAAACCGTCCCTTGTTCTGGCGGACGAGCCTACCGCAAGTCTGGATAGAGCCAATGCCGCAGCGGTGTTCTCACTTCTGCTTCACATCTGTTCCGAGTTAAATTCCGCTCTGCTTGTCAGTACGCATGATATGGAGCTGGCGGGTCAAATGGACCGTACCGTCGATTTGCAAAAGGGTTCTACGACCGGACAACAGGAGGTAGAGAGGGATGTTTCCGTTTAAAATGGTTTGGCGCAATCTGATGAACCGGAAGCTGCAATCGGCGGTTACCATCATCATCGTATGTGTAGGTGTCGCGCTGGCTCAAGGCGTAATGCTTCTATCAGACGGTATGAAGGAGGGTATGAAGCGTACCAGCGAACCTTACGGTATGCTGGTCGGATCAAAAGGCAGTTCCACGCAGTTGGTAATGAACACGATCTTTCTTTCGGATACCCCGTTGGGCAATTTGGAGTACTCCTTTTTTGAATCGTTGCGTAAAGATCCAAGAGTCGTACAGGCTGTGCCTTTCAGCATGGGAGATAATTACAAAGGATTTCGTATTATCGGCACGAATGCGAACCTCTTTGATATGAGAGGGAAGCCGAGTGATCCTCCATTCTTACACTTGAAAGAAGGGCGAGCCTTTGAACAGCCGTTTGAGGTGGTTTTGGGCTCGGAAACGGCGCGGCAGGCACATCTCAAGCTAGGACAAAGCTTTATTGCAAGCCACGGCGCGATTGCCGGCCACGGGGAAGAGGAGCAGCATACACAAAAACCGTACACCGTGGTAGGTGTTCTTGCGAAAACTTCAAGCTCTGCTGATCTTGGTATCTACACTCCTTTGGAAAGCTATTGGCTTAGCCATGACCATACCGAATCTTCGGCTCAAAACATGGAGGAGGAACATGAGGAGGGGCATGAGGAGGAACAGGGCGTAACAGCGATTCTGGTAAAGCCCGACAGCTATTTGCATTTGTTTGAATTGTACCAGGAAATCAATCAAGGTAAAGAAGCGCAAGCGGTTTTCCCCGGCAAAGTGATGGCGGAGTGGTTCGATTTAATCGGAAGCGGAGAGAAAGTGCTGCAATGGATCAGTTATGCAGTACTTGGCATGGCGGGTTTGTCTATCATGCTTTCGCTGTTCGGCTCCATGCTGGAAAGAAAACGGACCGTAGCCATCCTAAGAGCCATTGGTGCAAGCAAGAAGACGATACTTGTATCGGTGTTTCTTGAGACCTTTGTCTTGATTTTGATAGGTACACTGCTGGGGGTCGTTTCGGGATACGGTATCGCCATGGCGTTAACTTCCTTCTTATCCGATGTTCAAGGCATCGGAATTGTGCCGGTATTCCAATTCAAGCTTTACGCTGTCGTCTTCGGTGTCTGTTTTATCGGTTTGATCGGCAGCCTCATTCCCGCGCTCAGCTCTTACCGGACCGAAGTGTCGAAATATTTAAATTCTGTATAGCAAGTGGAGGTGGACTTATGCTGAAATATCGGATGGCACATTTCGGAACCGCTGCAATGCTGCTGATTACGATGTGGTTCACCATGTCGGCAAGCGCTGTTCACGCTCATTTTCAAACCATCGCCTATTCGGAAATTTCTATCCAGGATAAAACGATAAATTATGCGCTGTTTTTGGATCCTTATGAGCTGCTTCAAGTGTTTCCGGATTTGGACGCCAATAGCGATATGTATGTGGATGCTGAGGATGTATTACATTTTCGAGAACGGTTATTTGAATATGTCCAGACCAATCTGACAGCCAAAAACGATATCTTGAAAGCAATAAAGGAATAAAAAGTTTTAGAACAAAAATGCTGTCCCGAAAGCAGTGAAAAACTGCTTAAAGGGACAGCATTTTTTTAACAGCACAGTCCGATAAGAAGTGAGTTTCCATTTGGTATACCGCCTGTAATGTTTTATCCTTCAAGACTGGCCTGAGCCGCATCAAACTGCTTTTTTTGCAAATATTAATACAATCGAATCGCCAGCTGATGCTGGAAAGTGTTGTCGGAATCGTTGACATTCAAGCCCAGGATAGATTCGATTCCAACCGTAATTAATGGTATTGAAATGGCAGAACATTTCTATCGCCGTTGCTTTGATGTTCCCGTTGTTCCGGTAATAACAATCGAGTGTCGCAAACAGATTTGAATTATTTTTGCTGTCATAGTCCAAAACGGGCTGGATCACTTTGAGAAGAGAGTCTGCCATGTCTTGTTTTTCCGAAATCATGCGAATGACTCGAAAGATGCCGATCTCATTGAAAAAGCAAAAGGTTTTGTTGGGATGGATGACGCTTGAAATATGCAGTGCTTCCTGTGCCTCTCTGCAGCCTGCATGGATCTCCTCAATGCCCTTCGATGAACTGATCCCCATTCGGAACGATTTTATATTCAATATGGAGTGAATATTCCGTTCCAGGAAAATAGAATGTTCTTTCATGTCCCTGTTGGCATCATAGGGTACCAGAAAAACCAGTTCATCCCCGGTATAAGGAAATGATTTACTTTCAAGCGTGTCTCTACCTCGTTGAAGTGAGCTAATAGGCATTCCGTTGTGACAGCTATCCAGAAAAATCGTTACTCGCTTAAAAATACGCATATGAAATAAATTCAAAATGGGGACGAAAACTTTCACTTCTGGATAGATGGCAACCAAACAGAACTATATCAGGTATTATAGGGAACTGTGTCATAAGCTAGTTATAATCATAATTATGTTATTCTGAACTTTTTTGAATAAACCCAACACCAAATCATCATAGTGTTGGGTTTGTTCGTATTCTGTAATGATGTGCACTTCGCCGACTGTCCATATAACGATCGTTTTATAGACTGATAGAGCAGCAACAAAAAACGAACCAAAAGTGTCATTGTTTGGGTCTATTTAATCGTCTTTAATTCAAAGTATATAAAAAAATTTAAAACAACGTTTTATAGACGTAAGGAGTCAAGATAATGACTAAAATTGATTATGCCCGTGTGCATTGGGTTCGTTGTATAATCCTCTCCTACCGGTTGCCGCGGCAGCCGGTTATTTGTATTGGGAAGGAGAGCCGAAACATTATGAGTAAGGCAATAACAAGCTAGCATGTATGTTTTGTAAATGTCGGTGAAAGAAAACGGCCATATTTTTTCAACG
>NZ_JBHSOW010000079.1:0-61340 GCF_042656405.1 Paenibacillus solisilvae
TGGTCATTTTTTAAGAAAGTGGACTGTCCTTTGGTGTGAATTTACATGCTTTTGGGACAGCCCCTTTTTGATCTATTTTCTGTGTTGTGCAGGCTCAGAATCAGCCAGTAAATCCATAATCCCCCGAAAAACAGCGGTGGCTTGATTAGCAGAATGAGTTGAACGATTTTCAGACAGTACCGTTACCACATAACGAGGCGCCTTTACAGGTCCATACCCCGTAAACCATTGATTATTACGTGCCTGCCCAGCCAGAAGCGTTTCTGCTGTGCCTGACTTGCCTGCAACTGCCCACTTTCCTTCATATATAGATCTCCCCGTCCCTGCCGTAACGACAGCCTCCATGCCGCGTACAAGCGCCGCAGCCGTTGCCGGAGCAATCTGTCCATAAGGGGAAGGTGCATATTGCCGGGGTAAAGCGATCATCCGCTGCCCGTTTGCATAGCGAATCTCGCTGACAAGGCGAGGCTCTGCGACTCTTCCATCATGCAGCAGGGATACAACCAAATTAGCCGCTTGCAGGGGAGATAATCGAACGTCACGCTGTCCAATGCCTGTCTGCGCCAACAGGCCTCCGTCTCTTGATCTCGGACTGCCAACGAACAGCTGTCCTGCTTCTTCATCCCCAATCAGCCGGAGCGGCTTCCCAAGCGGTGCCAGCGCTTCTTCAGTACTCCAGCCTATCTTGCGGCCTATGCCAAGCTGATCGGCTGTTCTCCTAAGCTGCTCGGTGGTCAGCCGCTCAGCAACCGCTGCAAACGTCACATTACACGAGTTCGCTAAAGCCTCTCGCAGCGTCAGCTTCCCATGTCCGCCCTGCTTCCAGCAGTGAAGTCCGTATCGGCCATACACGCCGTTACAGATGAAGGTCTCCTGTTCATCGGTCACCTTCGCTTCAAGAGCAGCCGCTTCCGTTATCAGTTTAAAGATTGAACCCGGAGTTGCGGCACGAATCGCATGATTAGCTACATCCGACCCTTCTGAATGAAGCGAATAAACCGCCAAATGCGGCCTTGACACCATCGCGACAATATCTCCGTTATGCGCATCGAGCACAACGACAGCACCTTCTTTTAGTCCCTGCTGATCCACATAAGCCTCAATTGCATTCTGTATAGATAGATCAAGCGTTGTCATCACTTTCAAAGGATAATAGGGATTATTCGGACTTGTCAGCCTCATATCCAAACCGTTTAATGGCTTATCCGAACCGTCGGTAAAATACGATACTGAGGTTGGACCAGTTCCATGAAGCAGCCGGTCCAAAGACTGCTCCAATCCGGCCCCGCCAATCAAATCCGTTACCGTCATTGTACGGGAGGAAAGTTCATGACGGAACTTCGTCCGCAGCAGCTCCGGATGCTGACTCAAGTAACCAATGACATGCTTGGGATCAAAAGAAGACGGATAGCGGTTTCGATACGGGAGCACTCGTACGCCGCTGAGATGGAGCTTACTTAATGCGCGTATTTGCTTATCGGAAAGCTTATGCGGCGAGCGCTCATCCTTGGCCTGCCAAAACGCAGGCTCCCTAAGCCCCCTCATCCACTCCTCAAGCGTCTTCTCGCTGCAGTTAAGTGCATGTGCCAGTCCAGCAAAATCAGCCGAATGCAGCCCTCTTGAGTGCGCCTGAAGAGGAAAGACTGCAAGTGCCTTGTACGTTTCTCCCGTAATGGATTCACCATTGCGATCCAGAAAGTCCCCCCGGCCCGAATCGAGAACGAGGCCGCGCTCGCGCTGCGCAACCGCCTCCCGTTTCCAATCTGCACTGCGAGCAGATGCCGGAGCTGCCGGTATCAATTGCAGCCAAGCAAGCCTGAACATCAGAAGCAGAATGATGAAGCTCATCGCAAGCAGAACGACAAAAACCCGCCGGTTCCTCTCCATCCGACGTTCTTTTGTACTCATCCGTTCCTCCTAAAGTCCTGTCCTTGTTGAATGCTGTTAGGGATTCTACAAGCAAAAACGATTTCGTAAGCATAACCTAGCTTACTCTCATTATCTCCCTGATTCGCTGCATTCAACCTTCGATTTTCCCTGCATCTTCCTCTGTTTGCAGCTGAAGAAATCGAGCAGGAACGATTGAAAAACCTTGGCAACCAGCGGCAGCTTCTCATTCGAACGGTAGATAAGTCCGATTGTGCGGGTTATGTGGGGGGAGCGTAATTTCACCTTTACCGGCTGAAGCGGCCCCGAGGCGTATAAAGCCATTTCCGGAAGTAAGCTGACCCCCATTCCAGCAGCTACTAACCCCCGAATGGTATCCGTCTCCTCCCCTTCAAATCCAATATTCGGCGTGAAGCCCGCTTCCCGGCAAGCATCCCATACAATAGGTCTGAGCGAATAGCCCGAACTAAATAAAACGAAGGTTTCTTCTTTAAGCTGGATCAAATCAATGGCTTTTTCACCTGCCAGAGGATGGTTAGGTGGCAGAATCGCGAATAACTCCTCCGTTAATACCGTCTCCCCTGTTACATGCTCATGCTGCTCCGGACAAGGGGAAACGAAAGCAAGATCAACGGTGCCTTTGACCACATCATGAATAAGTGACGGGTACATCCCCTGCTTAAACCGAAATCTTACATTGGGATGCAGCTTGCGGAATGCAGAAACCACCTCAGGTATAAGGGAAAATCCTAAGCTGTGCGGGAACCCGAGCCGAATCTCTCCCTTCTCTGGATCCAGAAACTCCTGTACCTCCAGGACAGAACGTTCCAAATCCGCTATAATCACTTCCGCACGCTTCAAAAACAGCGCCCCTACGGGAGTAAGCTGCAGATTCCGCCCCTTCTGAAGAAAGAGCTTGGCTCCAAGCTCCTCCTCGAGCTGATGAATCTGCCTGCTTACTGCGGATTGCGCCACATGCAGCTCTTCAGCCGCTTTCGTTACATGCTCTCTTTTGGCGACTTTGACGAAATAATACAGCTGACGAAGCTCCATAACATCCCCTTTTCCTCATACTCGAATAATGATCATCGATGTCGATTCTGTTTGCTGAACAAGTATCTGTCGTAACCATAACCGAAGACAAAACCTGCAAACAGTCCTCCAACATGCGCCCAAATCCCGATTCCCGGCACAAAGATGGAATAAATAAGTCCAAATATTAAAATCGTATAGACGGTTTTCCGTGAAGCATCATCCAGCGACTTCTTCATAACCGCCAAATACAGAAATGCCCCATAAATGCCATATATCGCACCGGATGCACCTGCTCCCATACTAACAGGCTCTGCCAAAGCGCTAAACAAATTACCAACGATGCCGCATAACAGATAGAACACTGCGTATCTTATATGCCCAAGCATCCGCTCAAGAGGCGGCGCGAAAATCAAAATAGCAAACATATTAAAGAACACGTGTTGAAAGTCCAAATGCAAAAACACAGCTGTGACATACCGCCATGGTTCTGAAAGTGAAAAATGATTTTGATCTGGTGAACTGAAAAATATTCCACGCTGAAGGAGAGCGTGATTACCGCTCAACAGATCGATAAAATAGATGAGAATATTGATCGCAATAATTCCCGCTGTCACCGGGTACATCCGCAAATAACCGCGAAAACTTTCATATCTTAAAAAAATCATAACATGCTCCTCTCAGATCGTAATTGGACAACGGCAATTCATTATGATTATAATAAATTTGTTATTGAATAATCCAATTTCAAGGAGGCAATTTACATGGCACAAGAACGTACTGGCGTCGCAACACTTAAAGGCAATCCTCTTACACTGATCGGACCTGAACTGAAGAAAGGTGATAAAGCACCTGATTTTCAATTAAACAAATCACTGGTTGATGTTGTTACTTTGAAAGATTTCGCAGGTAAAGTCAAATTGGTCAGCGTTGTACCATCCATCGACACTGGAGTATGCGATGCGCAAACTCGTCGTTTTAACGAAGAAGCCGGCAAACTGGGTGACAATGTTGTAGTATTAACAGTCAGCGTTGACCTTCCATTTGCACAAGCTCGCTGGTGCGGGGCTGCTGGAATTGATAAAGTTACCTTGCTATCCGACTACCGCAACAATAACTTCGGAGAAGCTTACGGCGTCCTTATTAAAGACCTTCATCTTGATTTCCGCTCCATCTTCGTTATTGACGAAAACGACACTATTCAATACGTAGAGATTCTTGGGGAAATGACCGAGCATCCTAACTACGAAGAAGCATTAAACGCTGTAAAAGCACTTGTATAGGCTATACATATCCCTACAGTCACAATAAGCCTGTGCATACAACAAAAGCGAGAAAAGGGACAACCTTTCCTCGCTTTTGTTTTGATTATGCCCCGCTCGTCTTATACTGAGCAAGCTTCTTATCAAGTGTTCGGTAAATATCAATGATGACCCGATAATTAGAACCTAGGTCCCCAAAAGATCCGCGTGAAGCGGAATAAATATCTACGGCTGATGTCACCGGGTTAACACTTATAACCGAAACCGTAATATCCATTGTACGTCCGCTCATCGTTTTTTTCTCAATCACGATTTCACCAACAGACGGCACCTCATGAAGAATTTTGTAGCCTTGCATCTTTTTCAGTGTGGAGACGACTTCTTCCCACGATCTTTCCCTTGATAGTTTGTAAAAATGGGATTTAAGCAATGGATCTTTCGCTTTATCGCCAGTCATCTCGTGACTGCGCAGCAACCCAATTAGGGTCCGCTTCAACAAAGGTAATCTCCCCCTCCAACTTCTATGTACACTAGGAAATATCATAACATAGTTTCAGGCATAAAAAAAAGGGGTTGCCCCCTTTTCAAAATATCAGATTGCATAAATTCTTGAATTCATCTCTGATATTTATCTAATAAGAAACACATAGCTTCGCCAGAGGACGTGTTAGCCGTTTCTTCTTTTGTTAAAAGTAAACCCGCCATGCCGTCCGACTTGCTTGTTTCTGAACCCGCTCTCGCAGGTGGGTGTCCGCAGAAACGTTTTTGAGGTCCCTTTTCGAGGGCATGTCAGCTGCGTTTCAATCTAGGTCTCCCGTAAAACAGCCATTGGTTCAAAACAAGTTATAAGCCGTAACGAACATCGCAGGATGTATAGTTATTATAGCCTCAATCAAAAGAAAAGTAAACGCGGACCAAAGAGCTATTTCTTGGCGCTGTGCCCTTCTTCTGTGAGGAATTCAATACCTTCATTATCTATCTTCTCCTGAAGCGCTTCAGCCTCAGCGGCGGCGGCTTTCTCAGCCTGCTGCTGCAGCTTCATATAGATCGCGTAGAAGTTCCAAAAGGCAATGGCTGCTACGATGCTTCCTGTAAAGAAAGGCACCAGGAACATCAGTTTAGCCGAGCTAAAGCTGATGTAAACGACAAATCCACACATGATTGCTGTCGAAAGCGAACGAAAAGGACGGCCGATTGTAAGCAGCAGAGCATTCTTCAGCAATTGGAACGTCTTCATTTGGTAATGAACAACCATGGAGAAGAAGTTGAAGAGCGATACCGCCAGCAGCGCCATTAAAGCGATGAACAAGTACGATATAAGCTGCAGAGACTCCAATTTAACTAAATAAACACGGAAGTCAACAATAAGAATGGTAAAAATAATCACATACAGAATACCGCCCACCATGCTTTGAACGTAACATTCTTTGTAGTTTCTGAAGAAAGTTCGCAGGAGCGGTGCATCAACCTCACCCATTACCCATTTGCGGGCAACAGAGAACAATGCTGCAGTAGCCGGAAATAGCGTAAACGGCGCGATAATACTCGATAGAATTAAACTGGTCATTAAAGCGTCACTTGATTGGGCTACGATAACGGGGAAAATAAGAAAGATATACGGTATCGAACATACTATCCACAGCAAGTTCGTTACAGATAACCGCATAATCCATTCCGAAATTTTGTAAAAACCACCCATTAAGCCTCTCATTTCCATGGTTGCCTTTCCTCCTAAGGTGTTTTCAAAGAAAACACGTCATCATAAGCGTTAGCTTGGCGATTCTTTAGAAAACGTCATCGAAAGCATGGTTAAAGCAAGCGATTACATATTTTCTTATACGTTCTACTATAATATAGGTTGGCCTAATAAGCCAACGCACATTTTCCAATCCATCGAGGAATTCTGTATAACCGCCTTCATCCCATTCGTTCATAATCGTTAAAAAACCGGGGCATCCCTATCCAGCCGATCACTCGGTTAAGGGATAGCCCCGGTTCTTCAATTAATTATTCGTTAGAAGATGGGCGCGGACGACGTGGTTCGCTGCGACCTTCAGTTCTAGGCTTGGAGTCACGGTCACGGTTGTAGCCGCCAGTGCTGCTTCCGCTAGCACTGCTGCGACCGCCGTAACCACCGCGGCTGCCGCTGTCGCTGCGTCCACGAGGGCCGCTGCTTCCAGGACGGTTGCCGCTTCCGAAATTGCCGCCGGAGAAACGACGACCGCTTGTACGAACATCAGGTTTGCGTTTCTTCGCACGAATCGGATCTTCCGGAGTCAATTCAATGTTTACGTCTTTCTTCTCACCAGTGATGAGTTTAATCGCTGATGCCAACAAATTAACGGAATCGTATTGATCAAGCAATTGAATGGCAATAGCTTTAAATTCATTAATGGCGTCATTCTCAACGAACTCGAGAATACGTTCAGCTGTTACACGTTGTTTGCCTTCAATCGCTTCCGCAATGCTAGGCAATGGTTTCTTAGCGATTTTTTGACGAGTAACCTTCTCGATGAAGTGCAGATGATCGATCTCACGAGGAGTAACAAACGACCACGCTGTACCTTCTTTACCTGCACGACCCGTACGACCGATACGATGTACATAGCTTTCCGGATCTTGAGGCAAGTCAAAGTTGATAACATGAGATACACCGGAAACGTCAAGACCACGGGCTGCAACATCAGTTGCAACTAAAACGTCAATGCTACCGTCACGGAATTTACGCATTACGTTATCACGTTGGTTCTGAGACAAATCACCATGCAATCCATCTGCAGAATAACCTCGTTTTTGAAGAGCTTCACTCAGCTCGTCAACACGACGCTTGGTACGGCCAAAGATGATTGCAAGTTCCGGAGATTCCATATCAAGCAAACGGCTGAGCGCATCAAACTTCTGACGTTCGTGAACCTCAATATACGCTTGGTCGATAAGTGGCGCGGTTACTTGTGTTGGAATAACAGACACATGCTCAGGGTTTTTCAAAAATTGCTGTGCCAATCTTTGAATGTTCGGAGGCATTGTTGCCGAGAACAGCATCGTGTGACGGTTTTCCGGTACGAGCTTGAGGATTGAAGTGATATCCTCCATGAAGCCCATGTCCAGCATTTCATCCGCTTCGTCCAATACAACCGTTTGGACATCGTCGAGACGAATCGTTTTGCGGTTGATATGATCCAGCAAACGTCCAGGTGTTCCGATGATGATTTGCGGTTTCTTTTTCAAAGCGCGAATTTGTCTTCCGATCTCTTGTCCGCCGTAAATTGGCAGTGAACGTAAACCTTTGTAACGGGTAAGCTTTCCGATTTCTTCCGAAACTTGAATAGCAAGCTCGCGGGTCGGGGTCATGATCAATGCAACGATACGCTCTTCGGTTACCGGAATCTTGTTAACAAGAGGTATTCCGAAGGCAGCCGTTTTGCCCGTTCCCGTCTGAGCTTGACCAATTAGATCGGTACCGGTCAGCGCAATAGGAATGGCTTTTGATTGGATTGGAGTGGATTCTTCAAATCCTAGCTCCGTGATGGCTTGTAAAACCTTGGGTTCCAAGCCGAATTCAGCAAATGTTTTCAAACTTTTTCAATCTCCTTCTATCTGCATCCTACAGAAAATATACAGTTCATTATAGCACAGTTACCTTCGCGAATACCAGCAAGTCTAAATAAGGCATACTAAGATCTACCTAAAACTGGTATGAGGTGACTATTTTGAAGATGACTCGAACTGCCATTTCTATGCTTTTGAGTGCCCTGCTTATAGCCTTTGGCTTCAACCAATTGCTCATTCCCCATCAAATGATAAGCGGCGGTGTCTCGGGTATCACAATGATTCTTGGTTATGCGACAGGCTTAAACATTGGCTGGCTTTATTTTATTCTAAACGTACCTATCTTAGTCTGGGGATGGCGGGTTCTCGGTGTGCGTTTTGTTGGATGGAGTATGTTTTCTGTTATCATCACGACGATTGCAATGCAGCTGATACCAGTCAGACCCTTAGTATCTGATCTCACACTCGGCGCTGTCTTCGGTGGGGTAGTTGTCGGATTCGGCAGCGGACTATCCCTGCGCGAAGGCTCCTCTACAGGTGGATTCGATATTGTAGCAACCATTCTGACTCGCAAATATAATCTGTCTGTAGGCATGCTGATCTTTGTTATGAACGGTACGGTTATTGCAGCTCTCGGCTTCCTGACCCGGAATTGGGATATCGCTCTTTACTCCCTTCTTTCTATATTTACGGCTGGTAAAATTATTGATCTCATTCATGTTCAGCAAGTCAAAATCACAGCATTTATTGTAACCAGTGAAGCAGAGCCCCTTCGCCTAGCTCTCCTGCCGCTTCACAGAGGGATTACGGTCATCCGCACACGAGGCGGTTACACCGATACGGAATATGACATGTTAATGACGGTCACGACCCGGTTCGAACTTAACCAGCTGCGCAAAATCATCGCATCGATTGATCCCAAAGCATTCGTCAACATTGTAGAAACGGTAGGAATCATGGGCGATTTCCGGCAGCCTACCCACTAAGACTTTAGAAAAGAGGAAAATGATATATCAGGCATCCGCAAACATGGATTTTTCTGGTTACCCCTAGTTTTTTCAGCGGCTACTGCTATAATATAACTATCCCGTGGTTATTGTTTCATGCCATACGTTTTTGCCCTCCATTACGATGAAAGGGTGATGCTTCGATGGATATGGAAACGGTTAGACTGTCGCGGATTGTAGAAAAGCTGGCGCCGGAGCTAGTGCCTTTCCTCACGGAGCACGAACTGAATTTGAACATTGTGCTGCGGGATGGACTGGCCTTACTGGAACCGGAGGACGCGATGGAGATTGTTCAGCACAGTATTTGCGAGCATCAAAGAAAAATGCTTCTGCAATAATGACAAGAAGAAACGGCTAGCGCCGCCCGTTGGCGAAGCTGTCAGTTTCTTCCCTTAGAAATATCAGAATAGGATGCGTTTTTAAACTATCTGATATTATGAAATTGCTGTCCTCTTCAATCGAGGACCGGAAAGCATATTCAACTGCTTTCTGGCAGCAGTTGGAACGAGAACAATATCCGTTCTCGTTCTTTTTTTGTCTGTTCAGCAGCATCCGTTTTTTGCGTCACAATCGTCCAAGCTCGTTTAATATCCTACAAAATACCTCTGTGCCAGAGCTTAAAACTGCTTTATAATTTGACGTACAGAGCTGATGGGAGAGAACAAAATGGACGCTATTATTTCTACGATTTTATTTCTTTTTCACGTCTTGACAGGCGGTGTCCAAACTGCCGGCGCCGGTCATGAGAGTGCCGCCACGCAGCGGCTTCTTTCGACCGTCTTAACGGTATCAGCTGCACAGCAATCAGGTACGAACAAACCTGGTTCCTCAGCTACCGATCCAACTGCCCCTGGAGCAGCGCCACAACCTGGCGGAAGCGGAGCTGAATTTGTCAAACATGATCCGCAGCCGGACGCACCTAAGGTAAAAGGCATTTATGTCACCGCTCATAGTGCCGGCGGTTCTAGAATGAATACGCTCCTGAAGCTCTTGGATGAAACCGCTTTAAACAGCATGGTCATCGATCTGAAAGACGATACCGGTTACATAACTTACCCGACTCAAAATCCTGATTTGCTCAAGTTAGGTAAACCGCAGAAGTATATTCGGGATATGAATGCGCTTATGGAGCAGCTCAAGAAACATCAAGTTTATCCTATAGGCCGGATAGTTGTTTTTAAAGATACGATGCTTGCCCGCAGCCACCCGGAGTTCTCCTTCCGCCATAAGGACGGCAGCGTATGGAAGAATGGTAAAGGAGACAGCTTCGTAAACCCATATATGAAGGAAGTATGGGATTACAACATTGCAATGGCCAAGGAAGCTGCAAAGCTCGGCTTTAAGGAGATCCAGTTTGACTATGTCCGGTTCCCGGAAGGCTTCGAGAAGAAAGCGGATTCACTGGTTTTTAACAAAACAAAGGATTCGCGGGTGGATACGATAGCCAGCTTCGTCAAATATGCCAAAACCCAGCTGGAGCCTCTTGGCGTTAGGGTATCGGTTGATATATTCGGATATGCCGCATCCGTCCCCGCTGCCGAAGGCATTGGCCAGGACTTCGTTAAAATATCAAAGAACGTCGATGTTATTTCTCCAATGGTTTATCCAAGTCACTACAGCACGGGTTGGTTCGGCGTTAAAGATCCGGATAAAAACCCATATGCCACAATTAAAGGCTCCATGGTGGATACCCATAAGAAGCTTGACCCGATCGGATCATTCAAGCCTATTATACGGCCATGGATTCAGGATTTCACGGCAAGCTGGCTCGGCAAAGGACATTATATCCCTTACACCAAGACAGAGGTTAACGCACAAATTAAAGCGCTCAAGGATACAAACGTAGAGGAATATCTGCTTTGGAATGCAGGCAACAAATACTCTCCTGGCACTAATTACTAATTTATTGATAATAATAAAGCCCTTCATTGCTGATGCGGATGACAGATCCGGGCAGCACTGAAGGGCTTTTAAATATAAACCAATAGATTATTGTTGAGGGATAAAATAGCCTGCGCCAGCCTCTGTCCGCTTCTTCTCTACAATCGCGGCCGATGTAATCACCGGCGATTTGATGTAATGCCGGGCAACATGACTCTCGACTACAGAGAAAGCCTTCTCATCGGTTTCGGCAAGAATGATAAGATGTGCCGAGGTCGATTCCATTTCGATTTCGATTTTATATAGGAACATGATTGATTTTCCTCCTGATTCATACCATAATCAAAGCCTTACAGGGACTCAAGCAAGCACTGACTTCTTGTGTCCTTATAAGGCTTTTTTCATTCTATTATTGGGATAAGCGCAGTGCCAGGTTGTACAGATCCATATTGAAAGGTTTCTTCGTATTCACAACCTTATCGATATCCGTCGTGACAAGCTCGCCGCGGACGATGCCGCAGCCTTTGCCTGATTCACCGTCCATCAGCTTGCGTACCGCAAAATCGCCAAGCTGGCTGGCAAGAATCCGGTCATTATGAGTCGGTGAGCCACCGCGCTGAATGTGACCGAGTACGGTAACCCGCGGCTCCATGCCGCAGCGCTGCGTGATTCCTCTGCCGATTTCCTCACCAGTGCTGGCTCCTTCAGCAACGACGATAATACTGTGGCGTTTGCCCGAAGCGAAATTCTCCTTCATTCGATTGGCAACTTGATCAATGTCGAACGGGACCTCAGGTACAATGATCGTTTCGGCGCCGCTTGCAAGTCCTGCATATAAGGCGATATCTCCGCAATGCCGGCCCATAACTTCTACAATTGAAGAGCGTTCATGAGAAGTCATTGTATCACGAAGCTTATTAATGGCGTCAACAACGATACTGACCGATGTATCAAAGCCAATTGTGTAATCTGTGAAAGGGATGTCATTGTCAATCGTGCCGGGAAGTCCCATCGTCTTGATACCAAGCTTGCACAGCTTGTTGGCACCTTGATAAGAGCCGTCTCCGCCAATAACAACAAGACCGTCGATTCCGCGTTCCTTCAGGACCTCGGCACCTTTTTGCTGGCCTTCCGGAGTCATGAACTCTTTACAGCGAGCTGTTTGCAGAATAGTGCCTCCGCGCTGGATGATATCACCAACACTCCGCAAGTCCATTTGACGCAGATCATTGTTGATCAAGCCTTGGTAACCCCGTTGTACACCGTAAACCTCGAGCCCGTGATAGAGTGCGCTTCTTACAACCGCGCGAACCGCTGCGTTCATCCCCTGCGAATCTCCGCCACTTGTTAATACGGCAATCGATTTAACTGCTGACATTCCCATCCACTCCTCTAATATCTCTTTATCATCTATCGGTTAGCTTTGCTGTTTCGAATGAGGACACTATTCCCCCAGAAGAACAGCCGTGTGAGCGGGCTTTTTTTCATTAGCCGTTTGGAAACCCGCTTGACATCCTCCTGGCCTCTCACCTTCGGATCAGATAAGTAAAGCGCGAGCAGCCCTTCGATGACCATTCGATGGAACCGCGGGGCAGGTAACGCCAATACATCCTGCCTTGCATTCTCTACGATATCGCCGATTCTTTCTACCAGCTTCATCTGATCCTCATAATAGTTGCAGAAGTTTAAATCACCGCCGATACGGTCCTCTTCTTGATCAATTAAATAGTCCAACAGGATATGAAGACCGCATACATGCGGAAAATAAGCATCTCGAACCCCTCTGGCCACTGCTTCTGTTACTCCTTCTTCGGCGGCAACAAGAAACAGCAAAAACATGGCTAATGTTGAACCCGTTGCTGCAGCGAACTCATTCCAATGCAGCCTGGGCGTCAGCCCACGGTGCTTGTCCCACCAAGCAAGCAGCTCTGTTTCTCTTTTATCCTTCTTAATATGCTTGTATACCTGCAAATCGCCATACAAGCCTACAAGCTGAGTCACGAACGGCTGAACGCTGGAATAAGAAGGAAGTTTTCTTATACAGGCTTGGCAAGTTTGAACAAGTTCATGCAAATAACCACCGTCGTCCCGTTCATTGCGCAGAGCGTAATAATCGCGCAAAGGTGCCTGAGGATCGACCGCATCAAGCATCGACTGATGAAGCAGCCGGAAGTCATCCGGATCCAATGAGGTGCTTCGGTCACACAGGTTGTCCAAATAATCACTAATGGTCTGCAGCGCAACGATGAGCGGAATCAGAATATGCCGCTGATCTAATTTGGCTGCTGCATATACACCGCCGCCTTGACAATGGAACTTCTTGCCGTCCATGCTCGCAATAGCTTGTGTCCGGAGCTCGTCATCAGGTATACACAGAGCAATGGCCCTTAGCCGGTTAAGCTCTGCATTTACTTCTGGCAGTACATATTTATAAACCCGTATCATTAAACGAATGGGCGACTGTGGAATATGGCGAGTTGATAACTTCATAGTAAGTAGGCGCCCTCCTTGACCAATTCCGTTAGGAATGGCGCCGCGATTCAATCTCTTGATTGATGCGGTACCAAATATGTAAATCATTGATTTGGCTTGCGAGTTCAGCAATATCCGAATTGATAATACAGGAGGTCTCAAAATCTTCCTCCTCATTCAATTCAGCCTGCTTTAAGTTGATTAGCCGCTCTAAAGCAAAGATTCGGTCGGGGATCGAGCCGCGGATGATTTCCCATTGTGTAACAATGAACGTTTGCTCTTCTTCTCTGAACATTTCCCAGCTGCGATCCAGTTCAGGAATCGGTATGCCAAGACGCTCGTTCCATATGAAATATTGATTCACAATCAAAAACCTCCATGCATTAATGTACCATTTCAGAGAGTACAAATCCAGCGCGAAAACATGTTCGCCATATGATATACTGAGGTTTATAGTCACGACATGAGGAGATCATCTGATGATTCAACAGCCCGGCTCCATCTCGATGGGACAGCTATGGCGGTTTTTTTTACCGCTTGGCATTTCTGCAACTCTTGTTACAATATCACATGTTATTATTAACAGCACTCTATCGCGGGCAGAGAATCCCGAGAACATCATAGCAAGCTATGCAATCGCTATGAGTTTGTTGATTATTACAGAACGGCCTGCCGTTCTCCTAAGGCAAACCAGCTCCGCTCTTGTACGGGACAGGCGATCCTTCCGGGCGATGCTTGTTGTCGGTCAAACGGTATTCGCGGCTATCATGATGCTCGGCTTCCTTATCTGCTATACTCCACTGGGCAGCTTTATCTTCAGCGGCTTATTCGGCGCGGAGCAATCACTCATTCCGGATATCGTCGATGTCTATCAGGTGCTCATGTTCGTCAGCTTATTCTCCGGCATCCGCTGCATTTATCAGGGCGTTATCATTTATAATCTGCATACCAAGTGGCTGACCATCGGGATGTCCGTGCGGCTCATCGGCATGTATGCCGTATCGCTATTCTTCCTGCACAGCGGCATCACCAGCGGAGCAGTCGGCGCAGTCATTTTTCTGATTGGCATGATGATTGAAGCTGCTGTCAGCTATCTGGAAGGACGTTCTCTCGTGAAGCAAATGCCAGATGAGAGTCCCGAATATTCCATAAAAACGGGCAGACACGTTTTCTCTTTTTACCGTCCTATGCTGATTTCCACTCTAGTGACCGTGTGGATTGGACCCTCCATTAATGCACTGCTTGGCAAAACGAGCGACGCAGCCTTATCCATTGCTTCATTTGCCCTTGCAGCCAGCCTGATTCAGCTGGTTGTCAGTTTCTTCAGCTACTTTCACCAGATCGTTCTAAATTTCTATAAAATCGATCGTGCTGCCGTGCGCCGCTTCACCATGCTGTTCGGATTTATTCCCGCCATTTTACTTTGTCTTCTTGCATTTACTCCAATAGGCGCTTACTTAATCGGGCACATCATGGGTGTTAAGGGACGCTTGTACTCTGAAACGATTCGCGCGCTCAGACCGTTCGTTTTATTCGCACTTGCAATGCCTTGGCTGGATGCCTTAAACGGGATCATTATGGTTCGCGGCCATACCCGGGTCATGCTCGGTTCACAATCGGCAAATTTAGTGTTCACCGTATCCACAATGCTCATCTTCGTCTTGCTGACGCCAGGCTGGAACGGAATGATCGGGGCCTGGGCACAGTCGATCGGACTTACGGCAGAATGTGTATTCGTCGCTTACGCCGTACAGCGCGGCAGCCGGAAAAACCGCATTATTGCTGGAAAGGTAATGGATATGGAGTGACAACACAGCATGAGTATACCGAGTTCTTCAGCAGCACCTGAAATGACGAGTTCTTCTGTAACATCTGCACAAGCAGAATCGGCCCGGAGCGAAGTATTCGCTCTAAGGTCGTTCAGCTTCACCTCTTATATGACAATGGCGATGATCGTCTCTTACTTTCCGCTGTTTTTCTTAGACCGGGGATACTCAGCCTCGCAGATCGGTATCATTTATTCGACTGGACCGTTTATCTCCATCTTTGCGAATCTGATGTTCGGAGCAGTCAGTGACAAATACCGGACCATCAAGAAAATCATGACCCTGCTCTTGTTCGGCCAGCTCGTTATGATATCATTGCTGTTCACTACAGATACCTTCTTCACCGTCTGCATCATCATGCTTGCATTCTATTTCTTCCAAACCCCTGTCAATCCGCTTAGTGACAGTTTAATCCTGCTGTCCAGCCAATTTACAGGCACGCCTTATGCATTGATACGTATCTTTGGCTCACTGGGCTTTGCATTCACCGCTTTTACTATGGGACAGCTGCTTAAGTTTACCGGCACATCCGCTACTCTAGCTCTGACACTTGGCACGGTCGGATTAACTTGTTTACTTACGCTGAGACTTAAAGATTATCAGGGCTCTATGCGTAAAATCGAGTTTTCCGGATTCTATAAGCTTATTCGCAAGCCGAGCATCGTCTCTTTCTTCGCCATCGTACTTATTGTTTCGATTTCCCACCGCATGTACGAAGGCTTCTTGGCCGTCACTATGCGCCAAATGGGAGCAAGCGACTCATTAGTCGGTATCGCTTGGCTGTTCTCGGCATGCAGTGAAATTCCAGTTCTCTTCTTTCTTGGAAAATACGGTCATAAATTTAAGGAATTGCCTCTGCTTGCTATAGCCAGCTTGATGTATGCAGTCCGGTTCTGGCTGATCAGTGAAGTCGAATCACCCCTTATGGTCATCCCGATTCAGGCGATGCACAGCATTTCTTTCGGTATCTATTTCTCCACTGCATTGCGCTATTTATCCTCCATCATTCCTGATGAATACCGGGCATCCGGCCAAGCCGTTTATGCAGTCGTATTCAGCGGCTTCGCCGGTCTAATAAGCGGCACAATTGGCGGGTCCGTCTATGAGCATTTTGGCAGATCAACCTTCTTCCATCTGGCAATGGCACTTGCGCTAATCGCTTCTGCCTGCTTCTTGGTGAAGCATTTGTTCAATCGCAACGGATAAGACGTTCTGGGGCAGCGAAGATACAGTCAAAAACAGCCTTGCTTCACTCCGGGTACCGGAAGAAGCAAGGCTGTTTGCTTGGCAAATCATTATTCATCTTCGCCTTCGATTTCAAAGTTAACGTAAACGTCCTGCACATCTTCGTTATCCTCGAAAGCATCCATCATTTTTTGCAGCTTCTCGGCATTCTCGCCATCCGATTTGATTGTGTTCTGCGGAAGCCACTGTACTCCAGCGGTTAAGAAGGTGTAGTTCTCCTTCTCAAGGCCGTTCTTCACCTGCTCAAATTCATGCGGATGCGTAAGAACCTCAAAGCTGTCTTCATTAACGATGACATCCTCGGCTCCATACTCAAGCGCCTGCATCATCATGGTATCCTCATCGGTGTCAAATTCTTCACGATCAATAACGAGAAGACCTTTGTGATCGAACATATAAGCCACACAGCCGCTCTCACCCATGTTGCCGCCGCGTTTATTAAAAATCGAACGGACATCAGCAGCTGTACGGTTCCGGTTATCGGTTAAACAGCGTACCATAATCGCTGTTCCGCCCGGTCCATAGCCTTCATACATGATTTCCTCATACTCAACGCTGTCCGAAGCTCCGGCCGCTTTCTTAATGGCACGCTCGATATTATCGCTCGGCATCTGCACTGCGCGTGCGGCAGAAATAGCCGTTTTCAAAGCAAAGTTAGACTCCGGATTCGGTCCTCCCTTGCGGGCATGTACATAAATTTCACGCGCTAATTTAACAAATTTATTATTTTTAGCCTGATCGGCCTTACCTTTACGATCTTTAAAAAGCTTAAACTTCATGACGACCTCTCCCCTTCGTTAAATTCCAATAAACAGTTTATCATCATGCGGCCCCCTCGGTCAAAGCTAATACGGGCTATATTTCATAAAAAAACCCGACAATGAATTGTCGGGTAAATTTGTAAGCATGATTGCATCTATATGTTAAAAAATAAGTGGATTACGTTATATGAGAAAATGATGCCTACAGCTTCGTTACATTAGCAGCTTGAGGTCCGCGATTACCTTGCGTAATATCAAATTCAACCGACTGACCTTCGTCCAATGATTTGAAGCCTTCGCCTTGGATCGCAGAATAGTGAACGAACACATCTTCTCCGTTCTCAACTTGGATAAAGCCATAGCCTTTCTCTGCGTTAAACCATTTAACAGTTCCTTTCAAATTGAACAACCTCCTAGAATGAACACCGATTAAACCGGTGACTGCTCCTATTATACACTAGAGATGTGTCCATATTCAATCAAATATGAATAATTATTCCCAATTCAGACCTTGGAATAAAGGGCAGCTTGGACTTGAAAAAGCCCGTCGTTCCGCCATTCTTCTCGATATCTTGAATCAGTCGGTCTAAAAAGCGGTATGGCTCCCACTGAAGAGACATAATGGGATAAATTCGGATACAGCCGCCCGGCTTACAAACGCGCATCATCTCGATTATAGCTGCCAGGTGAAAGCTGTAATCGAACTGCTCCTCGTACAGAAACAAAAAGTGACTGCAAAGAATCAGTGAGAATTGCCCGTCTGCAACCGGCAGTCTCGGAAGACTTCCAGCCTGATATCGAAGATTACGCTCTTCTTCATTCCTGAAGTGGGCGGAGAATCTGGTTAATGAAGCTTCCCGGCCAGCCCTGTGTTTGATCAAATCACCATAATAGGATAAATCTAATTGATCAGCCAACTTCTCAAGCTTGCTTGTTGAAACTGCAATTTCTGCTTCAGCATCGCAAATGAGCTGATCGGGCTCCATGGCATAACGGGGATCAATTGCGAAAGCCTCAAGCCCGCGGATCGCAGCATCTGCCGTGAAGGATGACGCTCCGGCAGCAATATCCAAGATATAACCAGCTGAGAGCTCATGTTCCTGCAAATCGAACATGCGTACATATTCTTCAAAACTCCTGCAAGTCACCGCAACTCCTGTTTGCTCATAACCTTGTTTCATGGACTCATCTCTCCTCTGCTCTTCTCGACTAGAAACCCATCTGCATCGTCCCGAATTCCACTATTGAAATCCGCAGACGAAGGATTTACATATTCTAACATACGAATGATTTGATTTCTACCCCGTATTATGGCTATGATTGAAGGATATAAGCTTAAAGCTGAAGGGATGATTGTAATGTTTAAAAAAGTACAAATTTATAAAACGGACAAGTATAACATGCTGAATGTTGAGGTTCAGGGTAAAACCCTTATCGTGAGAGAGATCTCTGATCAATGGGGCGAGGAATGCCATACCTTCGTCAGCCGTCCTGAAATGCTTCATTGGGCGCAAAACCGCTTTAAGCCAGAAGAGTTCGCCGGCCGTGAGGAAGAACGCGAAGCGATATTCGAAGCCTTCCGTTCTGTCTGAATAATGCAGAAGGAAAAATCATCCTGCATATCGAACATATCCATATGCGGGTATGCATAGGTTGTGCGGAGGGGAGCTCATACGAAAGTGGATACGACAGCTACGATTATTTTCATCATCGCTGCTTTTTCTTTAGGCATCATTGTTATTATGCAGCGGAATAACATGCCCGCAAGCATGCGCAGAGGCGTCGCTTTGGCGGCTATCGCGTTTATTGCTTTTGCTTTTTTCCTGATTGTTTATAGTTTAGCAACAATGGGTTCATAACGAGGCGCCTTGCGGGCTACACTAGGGGCAAACGATTGCTGGAGAGTGAGCATAATGAAATGGCTTCCCCTCGTATTGTCTCTAACCCTGCTGCCTATTACCGGTGCGTCCTACCGCACTGTCCCAGGTCCCGCAGCCTCACCATCTACATACCACCAATCGAGGAGGATTCCGATGAATCAAGTACCGAAACGTTCCGAAACAGCACCTGAACACCGCTGGAAGCTCTCAGACTTGTTTGAGGATCAAGCCGCATGGGATAAAGAATACGCTGAAGCCAAAAAGCAGATGAAAGAAGTGGCGGCATTCGAAGGAAAGCTTGCCGATCCAAATCAGCTGAAGGCTTGCTTCGAGCTTGAGGACGAGCTTTCCCTCCACGTGGAACGACTCTATGTTTACGCCAACATGAAGCATCATGAAGATACGGCCGAGTCTGAATTTATGGCTCTTTCGGATAAGTCCAAGAAGCTAAGCGTCGAAACCGGCGAAGCGCTCTCCTTCATTACTCCTGAAGTGCTCAGCTTGACTGATGAAGAGTTAGAAGCATTCATTAATAATCAAGAGCTTGCTAAATTCCGCCATACACTGGAGGAAATGCGCCGTCAGAAAGCACATATTTTGTCCAAGGGTGAAGAAGCCCTGCTCGCTCAAGTCGGCAACATCAGCCAGGCACCTGGAACGATCTTCAGCCTGCTTAACAATGCTGACCTTAAATTCCCTAAAGTAAAGGACGAGAAAGGCGAAGAGATTGAACTGACCCAAGGCAGATACATACAGTTCCTCGAAAGCAAGGATCGTGAAGTCCGAAAAGCCGCCTTTACCGCGATGTACGAGACCTACGGCAAGCTGAAAAACACGATTGCTGCAACTCTCAGCGCGAATGTCACAAAGAATGTTTTCTATGCAAATGCTCGTAAATATCCTTCTACCCTTGAAATGTCACTCTACGGAGATAATATTCCGAAGGACGTCTATGTGAACTTGATTAATACCATTCACAACTATTTGCCGCTCATGCATCGTTATATGGAGCTTCGCAAGAAGCTGCTTAAGGTTGATGAGCTGCATATGTACGATCTTTTCGCTCCGTTGGTTGATGAATTTAAGATGGATATTACATTTGATCAAGCCAAAGCGACAATCAGCGAGAGCTTGAAGCCGCTTGGTGAAGATTACTTAAACGTCCTCCAGCAGGGCTTCACGGACGGATGGATCGATACCTATGAGAATGAAGGAAAACGCAGCGGTGCATACAGCTGGGGAGCCTTCGGTACACATCCATATGTACTGCTGAACCATAAAGATAACTTGAACAGCATGTTTACATTGACACATGAGATGGGCCACGCCCTCCACTCGTACTATTCCGACGGCAATCAAGATTACCGTGATGCACAGTATACGATTTTCTTAGCTGAAGTCGCTTCTACTCTCAATGAAGCCCTTCTAATGGATTACATGCTCAAGAAATCGACGGATCCGAAGGAGAAAATGTATCTGCTAACCTACTATGCGGATCAGTTCCGGACGACGGTATTCCGACAAACGATGTTTGCTGAGTTTGAGAAAATTATTCATGAGCAAGCAGAACAAGGTGTCTCGCTTACTCCGCAGGAACTAAGCAAAATCTACTATGACCTGAACAAGCATTATTACGGGGAAGGCATGGTTATTGATAAAGACATCGAAATGGAATGGGCGCGCATTCCGCATTTCTATACAAGTTTCTACGTGTACAAATATGCGACAGGCTTCTCGGCAGCAACAAGCTTCTCGAAGCAAATTCTAGAAGAAGGCGCACCGGCTGTTGAACGATACCTGGGCTTCCTGAAGAGCGGTGGAAGTGATTATTCCATCAACATCCTCAAAAAAGCCGGGGTCGATATGTCCACTCCTGAGCCAATCGAGCAAGCCATGAGCGTGTTCGAGGAATTGATCAGCCAAATGGAGCAGCTGACAAAATAATAAGCGATATAAAAACAGCGAATCCTGCGAGAGCGGATTCGCTGTTTTTGTTTCATAGATAATCTCCGTGTGTATGAACTCCTCCAGCAACCTTCTAATAGCTATAGCGAAGTATTTGCTCATAATCTAAGCACACTTTACTAATGCAGCACGCTGACACTTACTGCCTTCGTGGACAATGCGGTTTTACGTTGCAGGCTGCGGCTCTACATGAGGCACAAACAAGGAAGTCGCTTCCACGAAGCCGGCTACAGCAGCATTAAGCCGTTGAACAAGCTCTTCTTCAAGTAGAAACGACCCGTCATCGGACTTCTGAATCTGAGTATCTACGGTGTAAACGCCGGCCGTAATATGCCGTGAATATAAAGCAGATAATACGGGCTTCAGTGCGTAGTCAATCGCAAGCAAATGCGCAATTGTGCCTCCGATAAATAATGGAAGCACTACCTTGCCTTCCAATCCCTTTTGTGGAAGCAAATCTAAATAGGTTTTGAGCACCCCCGTATAAGCTGCTTTGTACACCGGACTTGCAATAACTACGGCATCAGCTTCCGCAACAATATTGTTCGCTTCTACGATCGCCGGGCTGTCAAAACGAGCGAGAATCAAATCTTCTGCAGGCAGCGCTGCGACATGAAGCAGATTCACAGTCCACCCAAGGGACGCAAGCCTCCCTTCCACATGATTCAGAATACCGTTTAAGCGCGAAATTGGATTGGGGCTCCCTGATATAATAACTACTTTCGGCATAACATGATCACTCTCCATTTGCATGAAATATTAATAAAAAGGAGATCCCCATTCAGCCCCCCCTTATCAGGGAGGTGCAGATACGGGAATCTCCGGTTGACCGGTAGATTCAATAAGAAAATTATTACTTCTATGCTGTCATTATACATTCATTAATCCACCCTGTAAACTATGAATTAAAAGAGCAGAAAACCCGCTGAACCAAATTGGCTTAGCGGCTTTCCGCATGCTCGTTTATTTATCCGGCGGGTAAAGAATAATTCGGCCTTCTTCCATCTCGACACGAACCTTGTTCTTTTCCTTGAATTCATCAGCCTGCAGGTATGAAGAAGGAATCTGCAGCCTTCCAGCCTTATCAATTACCGCATACTCGACGTGGCTTTCCTCATGTGTGAATACTTCACCGTTCGACAGGGCAGCCAGTTCTTCCGCATACGATGTCCGTCTAATAATTTCGGAGGATGTCTTGCCATCGCGAATCGCGACGACACGATCCACCTTACGGGCAAGCAGCGGATCATGAGTTACGATAACAATCGTAATGCCCATCTTCCGATTCAGCTCTCGAAACAAATCGAGAATTTGATTGGACATCTTCGTATCCAGTGAACCTGTCGGTTCATCCGCGAGCAGCAGCTTCGGTTCATTCGAAAGTGCAATCGCTATCGCTACCCGCTGCTGTTCCCCTCCCGAGAGCTCGCTCAGCCTATTCTTGATGCGGTGGCTTAACCCAACCGCATCTAGAAGTTCCAGGGCGCGAAGGCGTTTACGCCGCCCTTTCAGCAGGATAGGCAGCTCCACATTCTCGAGCGCCGTCAAATAAGGAATGAGATTGCGCGCATTGTTTTGCCAGACGAAGCCAACCGTCTCCCGCTTATATTTCACAAGATCCCGTTCATTAAACTTCAGCAAATCCTTATTATCGACAAGCAGCTGACCTGCGGAGGGCCGATCAAGCCCTCCTAGCATGTTAAGCAGCGTCGACTTCCCGCTTCCGCTGTTTCCGATGATCGCCATCAGTTCTCCAGCTTCAACATGGAGATCAAGTCCCTGCAGCGCGACGACTTCAAGGTCGTCGGTCTTATAAATTTTGACAAGTCCGTCGCAATGAATCATCGCCTATTCCTCCCCGAGCTTCAATGCTTGCGTAATCTTCATGCGTGAAATACGGATACCCAGCACGGCAAGGCCGATTGTCAGCATGAACCCTACAACACCATACAGCTGCATATAATCGCTTAGCTGCCGCACAATTTCAAATGGCGGAACCTGCTCGGATGCATTGAATGACAGCTGGAACAGAGGCACAAACATGTCGCTGACCCCGTTGCCGATAAATACGCCGATAAGCACCGCAGCGCCTGATGTCAATGCCTGCTCACTTAAGAGCATGCCGATAATTTGCAGGAATGAGATCCCCATGGCCCGCAGAATTCCGTACTGCAGCGTCCTTCCTGCTAAGGTCAATACCCAGAACAAGAGGAAACCAAAGAAGCTAATCATCATTGATATAACAAATCCGAGCGTCATAACCCCATTAATCGCAAGCCGGAACGGATCGTTCTTGGAACGGATCAGCTGCTGATTGGCGTCGATCATCTCTTCTACAGGTACTTCCTTCTTCACGAGATCATCATAGATTAATTTGCTTGCCGCGCCTTCCTTCAGCTTGATCCAAACTTGATAGGGCTCAAGTGCGAGATGATTCTGAATGTAGGATAAATGACCGACAATCAGATTTGGTTTCTGAACATTACTGTCATTCTCTTCACTTACGCCTCCTACCGGAAGCGGATTCCAGCCCGGCCAATAATCAATAATGCCATAAACGATAAAGCCTGTATAATCCAGCCCGCTCCAGTTAGCCGAGATCCGGTCGCCCGGTTTAACCTTGTATTTGTCTGCGATGGATCTAGAAATAAGTACAGCTTTGGGATCAGAGGCAATCAAATTCAAATAGCTGTTGATCGGATAATTAAGCAGCCCATCGCGCATCCAGGCCACTCGTCCGAAATCAAACGTATCGATTCCGTACAGGGTTGTAACGTCTTCTCCCCCATCCGAACTGAAATGGGCATCGTCCTTCTTAAACACCCGGGCTGCCGTCTCCACACCCGCAAGCTCCGTCATGGTGATAAAAGGAGGTTCGGTGTACGAAACCCGTTTGGGTGCTGCGATACCTGAAGGATCTTCAGCCGGTGCTCCCGGTGCTCCACCCGGCGGCGGAGGCGGCGGGGCATCGTTATCCCAGTGGATACTAAGCTGGATATCCGACCCTGTCGTATAATGGATTTTATCTTCCATATTACCGTTAATGGTACGTGCGGCATTCGCACTGAAAAGACCCATCGCGATCGTCATGATAAGAAAGACCTTTATCGTCAGATATTGCGAGGAGGAACGGCTGATCTGCAGCAAGGTCGAATAGAGTGCCGGTGTCCACCAGCGTTTGCCAAGCCAGAAGATGAGCTTAATAAACCATGGGTAGATACGCAGTGCAAACAACCCGCAGCCAAGTGAGAAAATAGCCGGCATAAAGAACAGAAGCGGGTCAACCTGAATGGCGTTAGGATCAAGCGCCAATTCCTTCAATTGATCCAAGCGCTGATTGAAGCCAACCAGCAGGTAGATTGATATGCCCAGCAAAACGATATCGATGAAGGTTTTATGCCAAAACGACATTTTGTTCGAGCGGGCCAGCTGCTGCTTATGGCCGACAATGGAAATACGCGTCGCCAGAAAAGCAGGAACCAGAATAAGAATGATCGATCCAACTACGGCTAATGCAGCAATTTTGTAAGACGTGCTGTTCATAGCAACCGGCAGCGAGGATCGCTGAACAAATTCAAGAAATCCGCTGGAAGCACCTAATATCTTTGTGAAATAAATACCGATAAAAGGTCCTACTGCAAGTGCCAGCACTCCGAGAATAATACTTTCGGCCGCAAAAACGGACATAATCTGCCATCTGCTTGCGCCGCGGCTGCGAAGAACAGAGATCTCTGTTTTCTGACGGTCAATAATTAAATTAGCAGCCATGTACAAGTAGAAAGCAAGCATGAACATGACCGGCGAGTACAGCGACCAGAGCATGATATCGAGCTTCTCTTTCTTCTCGATGAATGTGGCAATCGACGTTTTAGCCGGCATTTCTACGGAAGCAATGCCAAGCCGCATATTGAAATAATTGTTTATCGCCGCATTTTGAGCCAAAAACGATTCTATGGAATCGATATTGATTTGCTGGTAATTGAGCGAATACTGCCACATCAGAACGGAAAGCTTCAGGATGCTCTCATTTTGTACAAAATCATGCTGGAATTGATCATATGGGATATAAAAAGATGAGTTGTAATATTCCACATTGAACTGATCGTAGCCGTTATTTTCCTTCGTTTCAATCAGACCGACGAGCAGAATTCTAATCTTTTTCCCATTATCCTTATTCGTATAAATGAATTCCTGGCCCAAGTCGCGCTTGAGGTCAATTAAATATTTCTGTGTGACCAGCGCTTCATATACGCCATCACTGCGCTTCTGATCCGGCATTCTCCCATCGATCAGATGAACCCTGTTCTCCAGATCAGAAACCGTACGGATGCTGCCATTAATGGTCATTTCTTTCGCTTCCCGTTCCGTTGCATTGGCTGGCAGCACCCGGAAGGATTGGGTAGCGCGCATCATTAGATAGGACTGTGAGTCAAGTCCCAACCGTTCGGGGGCATTCTTCATATATGTATCCGCTTTCGCAATTTGGCTGCGAAGCATATCGAACTCCCTGCCTCCGCTAATAGAGGTGGAGACGCGCAATAATCCAGGATAAATATTCGAATCGATCTGCTGCTGCTGAAGTTCTTTAAATAACGTTCGCTGGAGAATGGCATGCGAATACAACGGCATCGAGCTGAAAAGTGCAACGCAAATCGTTAGTCCAAACCACAAATTAAGCTGAAGCCAACGATTTTTCGCCATTTTCCGAAAAATCATCGTCCATAAGGCCATCATTTCACCTCTTCTGTCCCTTCTATCGACCCTATCACGGACTAATTATTATTCAAAATAATTTGTTGGCCGACTTCCAGACCTTTGTTTATTTCAACCTCAGTCGATGTCATAATACCCGGCTCTACATCGACTTCTTTACGGCGGTCTCCGTCTATAATCTGCACATAGGTTCTTCCCAGATAGGTCCGCAGACCGCTGCGAGGCAGAACGATAACATTATCATGCTTCTCGAGTGAAATTAGGATGTCGACGCTTTTGCCAAGCTCAAGCTTCGCATTCTTATCGGTAACCCCGATATACAGCAGCTTGGAATTACGGTCGGAGAGATCCTTGTTATCGGTAAACGGTGCACTGGAAGGTGACTGTAACACTTTACCTTTCGTTTTCACACCTGAAATGGTTACCTCTACATCCATATTGAGCTGTACGGCGGAGAGCAGCTTCGGATCATCTACGGTATAAACGAGATAAAGCTGAGTCGGATCATCAATGGATACGAGCGGTACATAGCCGTTTACACCATCGCCCGAATTTTTCTCATCCACATAAGAAACGATTCCGTTGATTGGCGAAGTCAGATTAGATCCGGTCAGCTGCTGTTCCAATGAGTCCAAAGCAATCTGCTCCCGCTCCAAATCGATCTGACGGAGCCGCAGCTCTTTATCATCCGCTCCGGATTGCTTGGCTTGATAATATTGAATGCTTACACGCTCCACACTGAGCTTCTGAAGCTGAATTCGCAGCTCCAAATCTCCCAGATCGAGATCTGCTACCACTTGACCCGCCTTTACCACATCACCTTGATTCACGTACACATCCTTGAGCCGGCCGTTCTGCTTATAAAATAAGGGCACTTTATGGCTGGATACGACAGTTGCCGCACCTTTCAGTAATCGTTCAATCGTCCCCTTCTTGACTTCAACGGCATCAACCTTTTCCGTTGCCGGTTTAATCAGCGGCGGCTGCAGTGTTTTTTCCTTTTGCGGCAGCAGCGAACAGCCTGAAAGCAGGGTAACCGCAAGTAAGGCAGCAGCCGTCTGCTTAACAAGCCGATTCGTTCGTTTATGTGCTTGGTTCTGTAACAATCTCCCCATCCTCCAATGCAATGACGTGGTCGACGATTTCCATAATACCCGGATCATGTGTCGTCATTACGACCGTCATCCCTAGGTTCTGTACCAAATCCCGAAATACTTTAATAACCTGAAGCCCCATTCGGCTGTCGAGCTCGGCAGTCGGCTCGTCCGCTAGTAAAATTAGCGGCTGATGCGCAATCGCGCGGGCAATGGCAACACGCTGCTGCTCACCCCCGGATAATTCCGGCGGCCGGTGCTTCATGCGCGATTTCATGCCTACCCACTCGAGCGCCTTCTCCGCGCGCTCCTTATTGAGCTTGCTCGGGGCACCCGCAATACGAAGCCCGAACTCCACATTCTCGTAAGCAGACATTAGCGGTATGAGTCCAAATGCCTGAAACACAAGGCCGATATTAGATCTCCGCCAGGCGCTGCGCTGTTTCTCGGGCAGCTTGGATATGATTTGGCCATTAAAATAAACTTGTCCCTCCGTCGGCTGATCGAGTGCTGAGAGCAAATTGAGCAGCGTGGTCTTTCCGGAGCCGGACCGTCCTTTAAGCGCTATCATCGTGCCCCTTTTAATATCCAAATTGATGTTTCTAACTGCAGTTACGGCTGTGTCGCCGCGTCCAAATACTTTCTTGACGTTAACTGCACGCAGAATGGTCTCCTTGGTCGGAAACGTATCTGCCGTTTCAATTCTCAACGTTGTTCGAGCCCCTTTCAATAATTCTGTTAAACTACTAGAAAATTTCCAAAATACTTCTATATTAGAGTTAGAATACTAGCAGAATGAATGCGCTGTCAACCAAAGTCTCGAGTTAATATATTTGTTAAGCATCAGTGAAGCCATAAGCCTATACACCAGGCTAAAAAGCCGGCGATTCCAGAGGAAGCCATATTCACGGCATCGTTCGTCATCCAGGCAAAGCCGCGTGTTTGTACAGCGGGAGCACCGCAGTGTTCGGCGCGCTCCATCTCGCTGCCGCAAAGGCTGCAGCGGTACATGGCTTGCCCTGTCGCGCCTAGCAGCGAGTCCGCAAAGGCGCCTGCAAAACCGGCTGCTGCGGCAGCGGCTATTAGCGTGCTTGGCGAGGCTGAAGCCTGCGGCGCCAGCAGCGCGGCGGCGAGGCCGATAAAGACGGCGCCAGCCAGCGCAGCCAAGCTGCCAAGCAGCGTGACACCGCCGCTCGTGCCCGGTGTGACAGGCTTACCGCTTAGTATCGCGCGCGTTGAGGTTCGGCTAAGCGCGCCGATCTCCGTTGCCCACGTATCGGCATTCACTGCCCCCATAACACCAACGAAAGCATAGAGCCACCCTTCGCTTGGCCATATGGCATGGCACGCGCAGAGGATAAGGCCAAGTCCGCCGTTGGCCCACACCTGCCACGCGTCCCTGCGGCCGCTTTTTGCATAGCTGCTCTCTGCCTTCTGCTTCATTCGGTGATGCCGTTTCCATTTGGACCATCCGGGTGACGACAGGAAAAATGCTAGAAGGACCCCCACCCATACCGGGCTTCCAAGTACAACATAGCTGGTTCCCATAATAATTGCCGACCACATTCCTGAGCGTGACAAGGACCGCAGTCGATAAGCGCCGGCGGCAATTAATGTACTTCCCCCTGCCCCGATTATAAGCCGGATCCCCCATTCAGACAGCCAATCGTTCATAAGCATCTCTCTTCCTTCCAGTAGATTCGGTTTAATTGCCACAATGCTTGCTCCACGCTTTCCCAGGATTAGTGCTTTCATGTAAAATTGACTCAGCACATTCCAGCAAGGAGATATATACTACGATCGCCCTAGAGGACTTATAAATCATACCAAAGAAAGGGATGCTCCACGGGTCAACTTGACCTGCGGAACATCCCTTTGCTTATTATTTGACGGTGACGTTGAATGCTTCTCCATAACGATTCGGATAGTTGGTGCAGATCAAGATCGAGGAATCAAGCTTTGCAAGCCTCTTCATCATTGCAATATCATTGACCGTCCATGCCATAACGGTGATTCCTGCCTTGTGCATGGCCTTCATTAAGCCGGAGGAAATGCGGGTGTAGCCAATGGAAAGGAATCCCGCATCCAGTTCCTTTAAATTGGACACAAGCATCCATGGAGCTGCATCAATAATCAAGCCGGTTTTCACATCCTTTGACAGCTGCCTGACCGTTCGAAGGGCCGCTTGATCAAACGATGTAATAACGGTATCATGCTCAAGCCCTTTTGCGTACAGCAGATCAACAACCTTCTTCTCCATCCCCGGATAACGGCCCCCGTATGTCTTCAGCTCAATATTTAGCCGGCAGCGGCCTATCGTTGCGTCCAGCACAGCCTCAAGCGTCGGGATCCCCTCTCTGGCAAGCGTCTTGGAATACCAGCGCGCTGCATCAAGGCCAGCCAGCTGCTCAGCTGTATAATCCCTTACACGACCTGAGCCGTTGGTCGTCCGTCTCAATGTATCATCGTGAATAACGACCGGAACGCCGTCCATGGAAAGCTGAACATCAAGCTCAATCCATTCCACGTAGGGGAAGCTGAGCGCCTCACGAAAGGCTTCCATCGTATTCTCAGGCGCAAGTCCTGATGCACCGCGATGCGCCACACATGAATTCATCATCACGCTCATTCTATTACCCCTTAGCATTGATATATCCGTCTTGGTCTAACGAAGCCTTGAACGATAAGCCGGATATTCGCTTCAGAAGAGCCGCGGCCTTGTCACCCACAAGCGGAATAGGCTGAGAATTCACAGCCCGCATCGGGTGAAACCGTAAGGAGCAGTCGCCTTTCTGAGAGCAAACGGCGTCCAGCACTCCCGTATCCTTGGTCCTGTCAGTGGCTGTCATATTGAATATAAAATTACCAAGGCTGTATGAAATCCATTTGCCTTTGTATTGTTCGAATCCTTGAAGCACATGCGGGTGACTGCCGATAATCAGATCCGCACCGGCATCAATATAAGCATGTGCCAGTTCCTTCTGTACGGCATTCGGTTTGTCGGCACGCTCAATGCCCCAATGAACCATAACGACAACGATATCCGCTTGCTTCTTCGCCTCTCTAATTGCTTTGAGGGCCCGCCTTGCATCATAAGTTTCCGCAAGCCCTGGACGATTCTTCTCCGCTTTCCATGAACCGACCGGTACTACCCTGGTCAGTCCCAGATAAGCAACGCGTACACCTTTCGCATCCAGAATCATAGGCTTAAAGGCTTCAGAATCATTGCGCCCTGCACCCATATTAGGGATTTTCGCCCCTCCGAGATGGTTTATCGTATCGAACAGTCCCTCTACGCCTTGATCGAGCGTATGATTGTTCGCAAGATTCACGATATCAAAGCCTGCTTGCTTAAATGCCGGAAGAGATTTGGGCGATCCTTTGAATACAAAGGATTTGTTGGGTGCCGGCACGCCGCGCTCTGTAATTGGCGTTTCCAGATTGGCTGCCGTCAGATCGGGTGCCGTCAGGAAAGGCAGCGCCTTTAGATAAGGATATTCATAACCATTCTTCTTCATGAGCGCATCAACCGAGCCGGCAAGCAGGATATCCCCCACGAAGGACAGCGTCACTTTATTGTCGTTTTCAAGTCCTCCTGCAGCATCTCCGGAGTTATCCGGATCGCTCCCGCTGCCGGAACCGCTGTTTGCATTTGTTCCGCCAGCTGTTCCACCATTTGTTCCGCTGTTTACGTTCGTTCCTGCATCTGGTCCGTTAACTGCTCCATTGTTTGAGCCCGAGCCAGTATCTGTCCCCTTGCCGTTAACTGCTCCATTATCCGCTCCAGCGTCAGCTCCTGTGCCTGGGGCAGTCCCTCCTCCGCCGTTATCGGAAGGCTGGTGCGAACTATTCGATCCATTCGCCGGCGCATCACCGCCATCATCAGAATGCTGCTCAGAGGATGGATGATCGTCGGTGACGGACGGCTTATCCGTCGTCTGCTGCTGCGTAATGCCGTCGGCTGCATTCTTCGCTCCGTTCTTACTTCCCAATGTAAAATAAACGATAACCAGTCCGCCTATAATGCCGATCATAATCAAGTTTATGACAAGAAGCCGCTTCATCCTGCGCGCTTTGCGTTTTTTATTATGCTGATGCGATTCAGAACGAGATACATACATGGTTAAGTAAGCTCCTTTTGAACGAGTAGGATAAAAAAAGAAAAAGTGGGATATGGACGATCCCACTCATTATACCAGCATTTGCCTACTGTTGATACGAGCTGTCTCATACCAATCAAGCTTTGTATTCAATTACTCCGGATTGATCCTCATGACTAATTCGGCTGCAGCGTTCCAGATAATAGAGATGGGCCAGCGTCTCCGACATGGCAAACCGGAACTGATGGATATTCCCGGCAATTCGCGTACCGAACAGCTTTTCACACATGGCAAAACCCGTGTAGGATCGTTCCGCGAGCAAATGCTCCATCGTATCCAGTCGGCGCGCATGATGCTCGATAATCTCCGTGATGCGTCCGTCAAAGGCTGAGAACGGATCTCTATGCCCTGGGAAAGCCAGTTCAACCTCAAAGTTTCTAAGCCCGGCCAGATTGTCAAGAAACTGCTGGAGGGGATCACCCTCCTCGCCGGGCACAACGCTAATATTCGGAGTAATGTTCGGCAGCACCTGATCACCGCAGAACATCCATTTCTTCTCCCGCGAATAGAAGCATAACTGTCCGCCCGCATGTCCCGGTGCATCGATTAATTCATAATGCAATCCACCTAACTTCAGCGACTGGCCAGCTTCAATAAATGTCACTTCGGGTTGAGGGCTAACCTTCTCAACAAAGCTCTCCAAATGGGGGCTAATCTGCTCCAGCAGCAGCTGCGGAGTGCCATGAAGCGAATAAAGCGCAGCGAGATCAGCACCGAATATCCGGCGATCTCCCCACAGTCTTTGCGTGTAAGCATAGGACTTCTCCGACATTAGCACCGGAGCACCGGTCTGGCTTTGAAACCAGCCTGCAAGGCCGTAATGATCCGGATGCTGATGGGTCAGCACAATCGTATGAATATGTTTGAATGCAATATCATAATCAGCCATGACGGCCGCCCAAACTGCTCTTGCCTCGGAGGTGTGAAGCCCCGGATCAAGAAGGGTGAAGCCTCTCTCATCCTTAATCAGATAGCTGTTCACCCACTTGAGCGAGAAAGGCAGCGGCACCTTAACCTGCAAGATATCGCCTGGCCACAGCGTTACAACCTTTAATCCCGATTCGGTCAATCGAATACCCTCCCAATCATTATCATTCGGGGAGACTGCTCTGTTTGGTACTCATCGCCTTGATAGTTCCCATAGACATGCTCAAGGGAGAGCCCGGCTTCTGCCAGCGCAGCCGTAAACCACTGCAGAGAAAGCAGCCTCACCTGCTCTTGATAGCTGCGGGATTGCTTGCCGCTGCTGCCGCTGCCGGCAGGGCCAATCTTGATTTTCTTTAAGACCCAGCCATCCTTAATTGTTCTGATTTCTTCAATATGTAAACCTGACTCCACATCTATCCGCTCGGAGTACGGCACCAGATTCGCTTCCACGTAAGCCGGATTAAGAAAATCGATCAAAAACCGTCCATCCTTCTTCAGCACCCGCCGAATCTCCTTCAGCACGCATGAATTATCAGCTTCATCTGCAAAATAGCCGAAGGAAGTAAACAAATTGACAGTTGCCTGGAATTGACCGTTTTCAAACGGAAGCCGGCGCATATCCCCTTGAACAAGTCTCTCAATCAATCCCCCTTCGTTATGCTCTATCGCCTTCTCCAGCAGCGCTTCCGATAGATCGATTCCCGTTACCCGATAACCAAGACCTGCAAGCGCAAGCGCATGTCTGCCCATGCCGCAGCCTATATCCAGCACGGCTGCACCTTCGGGAAGCTCCATCCACCCCACCATCCGCTGTACTTCGGATTCAGCCTGCTGCCAGTTCCGATGGCGATAAACAATCATATAATCAGAGCCAAAGCTCTGCTCGTACCATGCTGCCGTCATGCGGTTCACTCCTATGAAATTAATACATTCTTAATAATGATGATTATTAAATTGTACTTCAATGCTGACCATTCTGGCAAAAATAAGTGCCTTGTGGCATATTTTTCTTCCTTTTGTTCCATACTAATCCAGCTTACGTTGATTATGCTCTCGCAAAGGAAGGTTGCCGCTATGCTGAACAGGATTGAAACATTATTTGCAAAAGCAAAAGACCTTACGACGCATCGGGTGAGTAATGATACGTTAATCATTGAAGTGGCCTACATATCTACCTTATGTGATGAAAGTAAAGTGAGCGATTATATTCTTGTTCCGTTCATGAAGCAAACGCAGCCCTTCGATCAAGTTGTGAATCAGAACCCTTCCTACAAGAAGCTGGATGATTCGGCAAAATGGGCCGATACGCTGCTTCGCGGCTTCGTGCTCTTCAGCTTAAACGGCGCTGTCTATACCCTTGATGCCGCCCGGATCATCCGCAATGAGAATCCGCAAACAAACGTCGAGACCGCTATTCTTGGACCGCAGATCGCACTTAGCGAGGATTTAATTGATTCGATCAACATTATCCGCAGCCGCTATCCATCACCAGAGCTGTGCATCGAGGAGCAGACGGTCGGCTCCATGTCCAAAACCCGGGTTCAAATGCTGTATGACAATCAAAGAGTAGATCCAAACGTGCTGTCGAATGTACGCACTAAGCTGCTTAGTATTCAAGTGGATTTCCTCATGGCTACCGGACAGCTGGAGAAAGAGCTCGGCGACCGGTACCGGTTATTCCCAACAATGATGATTACAGAACGTCCGGATCGCGTATGCAGCAGCCTGCAGGAAGGGAAGGTCATTTTGATCATGCAGGGCTCTATGTTTGCCCTCATTTTGCCGGCTACGTTTTATGATTTCATTCATGCGGTCGATGATGACTACGATTCCTTCTGGATGACCCGTTTCTTGATTCTGCTGCGGTATACGGCTGTCGTCTTGACGATAACGCTGCCTGCATTATACGTGGCCATCGTCTCGTACAATCCGGAGATTTTCCGCGTGCAGCTCACCTTTTCTATTGCAGGGAGCCGCTCCGCCGTGCCTTATCCTTCTTTTATCGAGGTAACGATCATGTTATTCATGATTGAGTCTCTGATCGAGGCCAGCTTAAGGCTGCCCAAATATATCGGTTCCACAGCTACGACAGTAGGCGGATTAATATTAGGTCAAGCGGCGCAGCAGGCCGGGCTTGTCAGCAGTATCATGATCATTGTGACCTCTGTTGTCGCCATCTCTAACTTCGTCGTACCCGTCAATAATATGTCAGCAGCCATAAGGTTCTTGAAGTACCCGTTAATCGTCCCGGCAATCTTCTTCGGCATAACCGGTGTAGCGCTCGGCATATTTGTCTACATGGTCTATATGTCCGATCTCAGAAGCTTCGGCAAGCCTTACTTTCGATTTATCGGAAAGACAAAACCCCCAATTGGTGACATCGGACAGGTGAACGAACCATGAACCGTTACTTCTACTACAATGTTTTTCTAGTCAGTCTATTGAATCTGATGCTGTTCGTTCCGCATATTCTGCTGCGATTTCGTTACGATGGAGCCGTCAGCTCCATGGGGGTCGCTATTGTTATCGGCTCTTCGCTTGCTCTTATGTTTACAAAAGTGATGAAGAGCTTCCCCGGTAAAGGCCTGCCGGAAATCTTAGCGGAATTCTTCCCGAAGTTCGTGATCGTTCCTTTCCTGCTGTTCATGGCTGTCTTGTGGCTGGTCGCTTCTTCCATTGCGCTGGTGTCCTATGCAGTTCTGATCAATCGTTTCTTCAATCCGGATACCAGTCCGATTGTCGTACTTGCATTTCTGTGTTTAATCTGTATCTACACTTCCAGCCGGTCGACCTTGACCGTTATATTCGTCATCGAAATTGGGCTCATTATTAATGCACCTCTGCTGCTGTTTATATTGATCAAAGCCACGAGGAGCACTGCCATTGATTGGGATGCCATACGAACGATTGCGAATTATTGGACAAAGCCTCCGAAGCTGCAGCCGGTGAGTGCCGCAACCTATGTGTTTACAGGCTATATTAACTATGCCATCTATAACCGGCTGAATCCGCCCAACTTCCGAATCCGCTACAGATGGTTAATTCCATTAACCGGTACTTTCATACTGTTGATGACCTTCTTCGTTCCGATCGGCTTTCACGGTACCGAAACAGTGGATAATTATTTGTACATCTGGAGCGTCACAGCAGATTCTATGCTTATGGGGTATGGTTTCATTGAGCGGGTTATGTTTTTCTTTTTGCTGCTCTATTTGAACTTAACGCTCATCTACACGACCTCCGGCTGGCATCAGGCCATGGAGTTCGTGAAGAGCTGCCTGCCCAAGAGCAGTCCTCAGGTCGATTGCATCCAGACACCCAAAAAAAATTGGATCATCACATCGGTTTTCGCCGTGATTACTTTAACGTATTCCATTCTGTTGAATGAGAAGGAGAACTTCAGTATCTCGTCGTATTGGTTGACTTTTCGCATGTTTATTGAGATCGGAAGCGTCCTATTCTTATTCGTTCTAGCCTTCAGGAGGAAAACTTCCACATGACCAGCAAATCTCTCAAGCTTGCAGCCGTATTCATGTTAATCGCCCTGTCGCTTACCGGCTGCGGCTTCAAAGATATCGATAAACGCTTCTTTGTCGTCGCTATGGGCATAGACAAACCTACTGGAGAAAATGCCAAAGGGTTCATCGTCACGCTTCGCCTGGCGGTAACTTCTCCGAAAATCGAGCCGGGTGCTGCAAAGACCCAAATCGAAACGCTCCATGCAACGACCATTGCCGAGGCGGTGCGGTTAATCAAATCCCATGTCGATAAGGAACTGGATTTTGGCCACTGCAAGCTGTACCTGCTGGGCGAAGGTCTGGTCAAAAATGATTTCAACGATATCATCAACTGGTTGGGCCGGCGGCGCGATGTTCAGAACGTTGCCTATATAGCCATCGGAAAACCGGATGCCGCCTCGGTTCTGAATATTAATCCGACCACTGAACGGTATCCCGGAAATACAATCTTCCTAATCTTCGGCAAAGACGGAACCGAATCCTCTTACATCATTTATCAGTACATCTTTGATTTCATGCGTAAAGTGGAGGAGAAGGGGCTTGATCCGGTTCTCCCGATTATGAGGGGTGAAAAAAATGGTTATGTCATTACAAGAGTCGGGCTGCTTAACAAGCAGAAGCTTGTCCTGAGCTTGAACCCTCATGAAACCGAAATGTACAATCAGATCCACAACGCGTACGATAAATCCACGGTTACGGCAAACGTAGATGGGGTAGAACTTGTGCTCTCCGTCAGTCAAATCACTAATCACTACCGGATTATGAAATCGTCAGATGGAGACTATGTGCTGAAACTGAACATGCTTATCAGCGGTATATTCGAGGAAGCTCCGATCGGTATCTATAACAAGGACTGGGACAGACTGGAGAAGGCGTTCAAGACTCAGGTCTCACAGGAAGCCAAGCGCCTGCTTATTAAGGTGCAGCAGGCTGGCGTGGATCCATTCGGGTTTGGGCTTCATTACCGCGCAACGCATGCCGGCAGCGAGAAAACATGGAAGGATTGGCAGTTCATCTATCCAAGATTGAAATTCGAGGTTAACGCAACGGTCAAAATTGAAGGCACGGGGATAACGAGTTAAAGTCAGCTCGAGTCTCATACGCTTTATCGTTCTGTCAGTCTATCGGTGGCACGAAGCTCTCCGATCGTACGGACTCCAATGCCGAACATAGCTGTGCGGAGCTCAAATTCAATTTGCTCCATCTGCGCATGAAGCCCGCTTGTGTAATCATCCCGCTTGGCTGCGCCGCTTAGAAGCATCCGCCCATAACCGGCCAAATCAGCCCCAAGCGCCAAGGCTTTTGCCGCATCGGCTCCGCTGCACATACCGCCGCTTGCAATGATGCAGGCTTCAGGCAGGGCGGCACGTACATCACGCACGCATTCCGCAGTTGGAATCCCCCAATCCGCGAAAGCTTCTGCCGCTTTTTCACGAAGAGGGTCGCTCGAACGGTATTTCTCTACCTGACTCCAGGAGGTTCCTCCTGCTCCGGCAACGTCAATGAAAGCTACGCCCACAGCAGCAAGTGCTGCTGCCGCCCCGGCATCAATACCCCAGCCGACTTCTTTAATGCCTACCGGTACGCCGGCATAGCGGCAAACTTCACCGATTCGCGCCAGCAGACCGCGGAAATCCGTATTTCCTTCAGGCTGAAACACCTCCTGAAGACTATTCAGATGCAGGACGAGCCCATCCGCCCCGGCAAGCTCTACAGTCCGCCGGCACTCATCGACGCCATACCCGTAATTGAGCTGCACGGCGCCAAGGTTCGCTATCAGCGGTATAGTAGGCGCTTCTCTGCGTACGTCGAATGTATCGGCGAGCCGCTCATTCTCAATGGCAGCGCGCATGGAGCCGAGTCCCATAGCCCAGCCTCTGGCTTCTGCCGCTTCCGCTAACCGGCGGTTAATCGCTGAAGCTTCACCTGTGCCCCCGGTCATAGAGCTTACGAGCAGAGGAGCGCGCAGGCTTTTGCCCAGAAAAGAAGCTGCAGTATCTATCTCTTGAAAACTAATCTCAGGAAGTGCAGCGTGACGAAACCGGTATCGCCCGAAGCCAGTATCAACTCCTACACTCTGCACCTGCTCCTGCAAACAGATGCGGATATGCTCGCCTTTGCGCTTAACCGTCGTCTTGTACTGCTCTTCATTGTCCGGGCCATCTGTCCGATCTTCTGCCATCTGTATATCTCCTCCAGCTGAAATGCCACTGCTACTATGCTATTCATTGTTAACAATGCTTATATTCTGACAATACAATCATCTGCCCCGATTGTGTCACAACAGGTGTTCCGCCTCCAATGAGGCTCCGACCAACCATGCGAATGCTTCTACTATAACGCAGATTCCTACCTAAACGCCATATACGTCCAAACCATTTCCATGGCCCGAACAGTGGATGCGCAAAATCAGCAAACTGATTCCTTAACTTCCTGTGAATACAAGGTCCTGCCAGGTTCGGTACCCCATTTAGGACAAGCTAAGCTTCACCACTCTTTCCACATTATGATTGTATAAATCACTATAATGAATTTTTTAATCATTTTAATTGTCATAGATGTCGATTTGATTTACAATTAACTCAATACGATCAACTGGGAGGCGTTCACCGATGGAATTAAAATTTTTTGATACGATTTCTGAGCTTGACCAGTACGCTGCACAGCTGTTCGCAACCACACTTGCCAATAAACCACACGCGGCTCTGGGCCTTGCAACAGGCTCGACACCAGTCGGTATTTATGGAAAAATAATAGAGATGTACCAAAGAGGCGAGATTTCCTTTAGAGATGCAACTACATTTAACCTCGATGAGTATGTCGGTCTGCCGCCTGAACATGACCAAAGTTATGCTTATTATATGAAGCAGCATCTGTTTGCACATATTGATCTGCCAGGTAAGCAGGCTCATTTACCCAAAGGAACAGCCCCGGATCTGGCGGCTGAATGCAAAGAATATGACCGTATGCTTGAAGAACAGCCTGTAGATATTCAATTACTCGGACTTGGGCATAACGGCCATATCGGCTTTAATGAACCGAATGGAGAGCTTCAGGGCGGTACCCATATTGTCGAGCTTAAAGAGGAGACGCGAGAGGCGAACGCGCGCTTCTTCGGCTCCCTGGATGAAGTGCCGAAGCAGGCCGTTACGATGGGTGTTGGTTCGATTTTGAAAGCTCGAACTGTGCTGCTCGTCGTTAAAGGCGCTGATAAGGCCGAGATTGTAAAGCGGGCTCTGACGGGGCCAATTACGACAGAGTGCCCGGCATCCTTGCTGCAAACACATGCAAATGTTATCGTACTGCTGGATAAAGAGGCTGGGAGGTTGTTGTGAGATATGAACGAAGCTGCTGGTAAATGGCGTATTAATCATGTGAAAATGGTTATCGGAGATTCCATACTGGAAGGGCATCTGACGATCGAAAACGGAGTTATAACAGAAATTGCAGGCGGGAGCTGTGAAGGAGCTTCTGCTTCCGGTATCCCAACCATTGACGGCGATGGCGGCTGGCTGCTGCCGGGTTTTATCGATGTGCATGTTCATGGCGGCTATGGAGCTGACTTTATGGAGGCAAACAAGGATGCATACGATACAATAACCAAGTTTCACGCTTCTAAAGGTACAACCAGAATGCTGGCAACAACGGTCACGGCTTCGCGCGAGGATATTGATTCCGTACTTCGGGCAGCATCAGCATACATCCAGCATCCCATGCCTTATGCAGCGCTCGCAGGCGTTCACTTGGAGGGCCCATTCATAAGCGAACTGTGGCCGGGCGCACAAAACCCCAGCTTTATCTCGCCGCCCCGAGTGGACTGGCTGCAGGAATGGAACAAGCAGCATCCGAGCATCATCAAACAGCTTACCTTCGCACCTGAAAAGGAAGGCGGACTGGAGCTGGTCTCCTGGCTGGCTGAACAAGGTATAACAGCCGCCTGCGGACATACGGATGCGAAGTACGCAGACATTATCGCCGCAGCGGAGGCTGGACTTACCCAAGCCGTTCATACTTATAATGCCATGCGCGGCCTTCATCACCGCGAGCCAGGAACGCTTGGCGCTGTTCTGACAGAAGACCGTATCTATGCGGAACTTATTGCGGATGGCCATCATGTTCACCCTGCTGCAATACGGCTCCTAATGTCAGCCAAAACAACAGATAAAGTCATCCTTATTACAGATGCCATGTCTGCCGCAGGTCTCGGTGACGGGCAGTACGATTTGGGCGGAATGACCGTGGATGTCCTTGCCGGTGTCGCTAAACTGCGGGTTGGAGGCAACTTGGCAGGAAGCACCCTGACCATGATCGATGCTTTTCGCTTCATGCTTGCCAATACCTCACTAACCGTGCCTCAAGTGAGTACGCTTGCCAGCACCAACCCGGCCAAGCAGCTTGGACTGCTGCAGGAAACCGGAACCATAGCAATTGGTAAGCTGGCTGACCTTGTGTTGACGGATGAGACGTTTACGGCCGTTCATTCGACTTGGGTCAATGGCAAACAGATTTATAGCTCACAATCGTCCTAATCCTAATAAAGCCGACGGAGATACAATCACCGTCGGCTTTTTACTCTTTATGAAGACAGATAGCTGGTAAAAGCTTTTACTACTTCTGTCTGACTAATTTCGTAACCCGTCCATCGAAGATCCATTCTGCCACGTACACATCGCCGCGTGAATCCACGCACACACCGTGAGGCGAACTAAACTTATCAGGGCGGTAATAATCTTTAGGCAGGTTAGGCCAGCCTTGCTGCTTATAGGCCTGCTGATCTTCACCCAAGTGTGTGATGAGTCTGTCGTTCTTATCCAAAACAGTAATCCGGCTGTCTAAATCCGGCAGATAAACTTCATCACCAAAGAAATAGAAGCTGCAAGGGCGGTCCAGATCATGATCAATGAAACGCTTGTGCTCGCCTTCTAAGGTAAACACTTGAATACGATGATTAGCACGGTCAGCTACATAAATTTCCGGTTCGTCTCCGCGCAGATTAATTGAAATCCCATGAGGCTCGATAACCTGTCCCGGTTCCGAACCGCGTCCGCCCCAAGTGCGGATATAATTGCCCTTAGCGTCGAAATGATGAATATAATACTGGCCGTAGCCATCGGAAACATAAATATCCCCGTTTGGCGCTACGCACACATCCGTCGGCACGTAACGGCGCTCTGAATCATACAGGTCTGACCGGTCAGGAATCCCGATCTCCAGCAGTACTTTGCCATCTAAGGTTGTCTTCACGACAAGCGCCCGGTTCGTATCTGCGAAGTATAAGTACTCGATCCCGTCAGCATCCGTATGCAGGTAGAAACCGTGTGCCCCTCCTTCGAACTCCGCCCCCCAAGAGGTTATGAATTGACCTTCTTTATCAAATACTACAACGGCGTCTTTACTTGTGTTATGTACATACACATTGTCCTTAGCATCCACCACAATACCATGCGTATAGCCGTAAGTGATCCCTTCAGGCAGCTTTCCCCAGCCCTCTGCCACTTCATAGGAATGAGACGCATTTCCGACGATTCGTTTCTCAGACATAGCAATTCCTCCTCAAATTTGACGAAGTATCCTGCAGATTAACATTAACTTCGTATATCATCTGGTTCATAACGATCCTGTCAGCCCGCGAAAGCGCAAACAAAGACCGCCCAAGAGGAAGTATATCAAAATTAGCTCATAATAACAGGGATTATTCAATCTTTTTATCATTTTTTTGAGAAAGGAAAATAATTACAGCAATCTATAATCGTATGCCTCAATAAAAAATGCAATGCCACTGGATACAATTCCCAGGCTGACATTGCTTAACTAGTCGGTCAATCAGTCGAATGGCGCTCCTTGTCCGCAAGAAAGACTTGGATGCCGAAGGATTCCGCTGCTGCAGCAAGCTGCTGCGGGAGCGGCATGTCCGTAATGAAGCCCTGCAGCTCTGACAGGGGAGCAATCGAGAATAACGAGGTTCGGCCGATTTTGGTATGATCGAACATGGCATAGGTCGCTTGTGAACGGCGGATCATCGCTTTGGCGATTTGTGCCTCCTGCTCCGAATAGGTCGTAATACCGCCGGTTGAAGAGACACCGTCTACACCCAGGAACATTTTGCCAAGATTGAGCTGTCCGATCATTCCCTCGCCCAGCGGTCCGCACAGCTCAAAGCTGTTATGGCGCATCATGCCGCCGGTAACGACGACTTGAATATCGCTTCCGGCAAGCTCCATCGCCACATTGACTGTATTCGTGACTACGGTGATTCCCCTGCGCGTCTTGAGCAGCTTAGCCAAATAATAATTCGTCGTGCCGCCGGATAATCCAACCACGTCGCCTTCTTCAATTAAAGCAGCAGCAGCCTCCGCTATCCGTTCCTTCTCCAGGAAAGAAAGACCTTCCTTCTCGGCGAAGGGAAGCTCACGCACCGTGTTCATGCCATCGTACATAGCTCCGCCAATCGTCCGGATTACCGGCTCTGATTTCTCCATGAGCTCGAGATCCCGCCTTGCCGTGGCCTCCGAAACACCAAACCGCTCCACTACTTCTTGGATCGTAATTCGGCCCTGCCGCTTTAACAGGTTCATCACTTGCTCACGGCGCCGATGACCTTTGGACGATTGTGCATCTGCCATTACCGTTCCACCCAGCCTTTGTCATAGAGACGGCGCTCAACGGTCGGCCAATCAGGCAGCGCTTCCCAGTCCCCCCGCATTTGAACGACCAACGAGCCATTGATGCTGCCTAAACGTACGGCTTCCACCGGTGTCATCCCCTTCAGGATGCCTGCCAGAAAGCCCGAGCAGAAACCATCACCCGCTCCAACTGTATCTACGACTTTATCCGCCGGGTAGAAAGGCACTTCTACCGTTTGTCCGCCATCCATAACAACAGTTGTGTCTCCGACACCCTTCACTATGCTGATTGCTTTCAAATGCGACAGTTTGTCTTTGACTACTTCAAAATCATCTGTCTCGTAAAGCATCCGCAGCTCGTCCCAGCCCGGCAGGAAGTAATCCGCCTGCTCGGCCAGCGGCAATACGACACGCCGTGCCTCCTCGATGGACCACAGCTTAAGCCGCAGGTTCGGATCGAAGCTGATCTTAACTCCAGCTTCTTTAGCGGCTGCGACAGCCGCCAGTATCGTATCGCGGCAGTTTTCGCTTAATGCCGGCGTGATGCCGGTCACATGAAGCAGCTTGCAGCTTTTTATGTAATCCAAATCAAGATCACCAGTCTGCATTTGACTGGCAGCTGAATGTTTACGGTAATAGTGAACCGCCAGCTTGCCGGCAATCATTTCGCGGAACATCATGCCGGTTGGTGCAGAGGAAACCAGCTTCGCACGCGAAACGTCAACGCCTTCTCCACGGATCCGCTTCAAGATCGACCTGCCAAAAGGGTCGTCGCCCAGAGCGCCGAACCAGCCCACAGAGCAGCCAAGCCGGGCAGCCCCAATCGCTACATTGCTCTCAGCTCCTCCAAAGCTTTGTTCAAGTGAGGCTGCCCCTTCAATACCGCGGTACTCCTGCGGCATGAATAACGCCATCGTCTCACCGAATGTCAATAAATCCGGTGTAATCTTTGTCACGATTCTCCGCCCCCATTCAGCTCAGTAAATTATAGTTGTTTATAGATTGGAAATTTCATAAAGTAAATAATCACCAAGTAGATCAGTAGAATAATGATGCTTAGTACACGAGCTTTAGCAATATCGGAAGAAGCGCTTTTCCCGGTTTGAATGGATACCGCAATTTGCTTAAGCGGTTTACTTATAATACCGCCAAGTGCTGCAATCGCTAAGAAAAGGATCGTCACAATAATCATCCAGATTACTTTGTACTCCCCTTGCGACATCAAATATCCGCCAGTAAGCAGCTGCAGCACTAAAAAATACTGCGCAACCCGGTTTGCTGAAACAAGCCCCTCCGCAAGACCAGCCTGTCCACCGCCGTCAAGCTTGGAAGCGCGGCCAATAATAACCGGAAGCACGATATATAATCCCATCCCCGCTGCGCCAACCACATGCAAAAACAACAAAAAATCCGTCATTCATTCTCCTCCTAAAAGTTTTTGCGAGGCTATGCCTGGACATTCAAGAATACCTTGAATGTCTCGGCAAAAACTCGCTTCGGAAGCATCGGCATAGTTTTTGCGAGGCTCTGCCTGGACATTCAACCCTTGAATGCCTCAGCAAAAACTCGCTTCGTAAGCGTAAGCTTCGATTTTTGCGATACTTCCAAGTTTGTTCGATTCTGCCTTCAATCCGCTCTTTAACCTTTATTATCGTTTCAAGTATACTAGAATGGACAGCCAAATTCAAAGAGAACGGTTTATTCCGGCTGATGAGTCAAGTTATGTTTGACCATGACCGCCTTAATTGCAAAATAATCGATATCCCCGGGCAGTGCATCCTTGATCGGACGCAGCTTCTCCGCACCAATCGCGGCAATTGTCTCTACAATAAGCACCTCATGCTGCTGAGGGATAAAATCATCCCAATTGAGCGTTTCGCCTTCCTCGGCGCAGCGGAGCAAATGATTCTCAATCGTCACCCGGCTCATCCCGCGCAGCGCGGCAATATCGGCTATGGATTGACCTTCATTGTATATCATCAAGGTTTGCATATGACTCGATTGGCCATCTGACCGGGCCGGTTCACCAGAAATTTTGGCAGACGCGGCGGCTGGTTTGACCGTTTTAACGGATGCGGATCTGCTGCTGTCCGTTCCACTCTCCAATTGGGCTGAATGATCTCCACGATGATTCCGGACAAGCGCAATAACATCACTGCCGTACTTGCCTGCTTTTGCATTACCTACCCCTTTGACTTCAAGCAGCTGCTCGGTCACCACCGGCTGCCGGTCGGCAATCTCCCTAAGCGTTGCATCAGAGAACAACATGAAAGGCGGAATATGCTCTCGCGCCGCAGCCTCTCTTCGCCACTCTCTTAATGCTTCAAAGAGCGGTGAGTTCGCCGCTGATACAGCCGAGCTCTCGCTTGTTCTGCGTTTAACAGCAGCGGATTGTTTACGCGACACCGTTACTTTGCCTTCCAGCACAGGCAAAGCCTCTGCAGTCAGCGACACAGTCGGATACTCCCCTTCGCTAATTCGGAGATAACCTTCGGCTACGAGGTAATACAATAAATCCGTAATATCCTTCTCAACGTAATTACGCAGCAAGCCATAGGTGGATAGACGATCGAGGCCGAACTCAATAATGCGTTTTTCTCTGGAGCCTTTAAGCACTTTAGCCGCGAGTGAAACGCCGAATCTTCCTTTCAAGCGTCCCACACAGGATAACGCCTTACGTGAATCCTCTGTAATATCTACTCTCGCGCTAGTATCCAGGCAGTTGCTGCATTTGCCGCAGGAGGGTACATCGGCCTCCCCAAAATAACTAACGATAAACTGGAGCAAGCATCGATCTGAACGGCTGTAATGCATCATCGTATACAGCTTGTTTAATTGAATCGTTCTGCGCTCTGCATCCGCCGTACTGCGCTCAATGAGAAACCGCTGGACCTGAACATCCTGAGGCTCGAAAAGCAGCACGCATTCACTTTCCTCGCCATCGCGTCCGGCCCTTCCCGCCTCCTGATAATAAGACTCCACGTCCCCGGGCATCTGCCAGTGAACAACAAACCGGACATTCGGCTTGTCAATTCCCATGCCAAAAGCATTCGTCGCGACCATGACGCGGATTTCGTCAAAACGGAATTTTTCCTGCGCATCCGCTCTCTCCTGGTCACTCAGTCCACCATGATATTTGGCCGCCGGAACTCCTAATCGGTTTAAATCCTCACAAACTTCTTCCGCCTCTTTACGAGTGGCCGTATATACGATACCTGACTGATCCGGGCGCTGTGCCAAATAATCACGAAGGAATTTGCGTCTATCCGTTCCTGTTACGACCGACAAGGATAAATTCGTCCGTGCAAATCCGGTAACGAATACATTAGGTTTGCGGAGCCCGAGCATATCGGCAATATCCTGCGATACCTCCGGTGTAGCTGTTGCCGTGAAAGCTGCAACGGGCGGACGATTCTCCAGGCGGCCAATCCAGCTGGCAAGCTGACGATAGCTTGGCCGAAAATCATGTCCCCATTGGGAGACGCAGTGCGCTTCATCAATTGCTATGAGCGGAATATGCATTTGGCTGGCAAGCGATTCGAACATCGTTCCATCCAGACGCTCAGGCGCAACGTAGAGCAGTTTATAGACGCCCTGCGAGGTTTGCCTGACCACATCCCGATATGCAGCCGCATCCAGTGAGCTGTTCAAATAAGCAGCCGAGATACCCAGCCGGTTAAGCGCGTCCACCTGATCTTTCATGAGTGAAATAAGCGGCGACACCACAATCGTCGTGCCTGGGAGCAGCAGTGCGGGCAGCTGGTAGCAGACGGATTTACCTCCGCCGGTCGGCAGTATAGCCAAGGTATCCTTTCCCTCCAACAATCCGGAGATGATATCCTCCTGTCCCTTGCGGAAGGAATCAAAGCCGTACACCTGCTTCAACATTTGCCGTGCCTGATTACTCAATGAAACTCCCTCCTTTCATCGATGAAAAAATGAAGACCCTGACACGAATTAGTCAGGGTCCCATGTGCTTCACGAGGTCTGTTTCGAATTTGATCCTTAACCGTTAACAATCGCAATGACATTGCGAACGGAGACAGCTGATTTATCAAGCGCTGCTTTCTCATCTGCAGTCAGTTCAAGCTCAAAAACTTTCTCGATGCCGTCGCCGCCAAGGATAGCGGGCACACCCATAAACAGATTATCGTAACCATATTCGCCTTCAAGAAGGGCGATTACAGGTGTAATGCGTTTTTTATCTTTCAAGATAGCTTCTGTCATTTGCACAAGGGATGCAGCCGGTGCGTAGTAAGCACTGCCGTTACCGAGCAAATTAACGATTTCGCCGCCGCCAACGCGTGTACGTTGAACGATTGCTTCAATACGATCGGCCGGGATCAATTTCTCGATAGGAATACCGCCTACGTTGGAGTAACGAACCAATGGCACCATATCGTCGCCATGACCGCCAAGCACGAAGCCGCGAACATCTTCAACGGACACGTTCAGCTCTTCTGCAATGAATGTACAGTAGCGAGCAGTATCAAGTACTCCGGATTGGCCAATAACACGGTTCTTAGGGAAACCAAGTGTATTGAAAGCTACATAAGTCATGGCATCAACTGGGTTGGAGAGGATGATAACATAAGCATCCGGGCTGGTAGCTTTGATATTCTCACATACGGATTTCACGATGCCGGCGTTTGTATTAACCAAATCGTCACGGCTCATCCCTGGTTTACGAGCGATACCGGCTGTGATGATAACCACTTGGGAATCCTTCGTATCCGCATAGTCGGAAGTACCGATGATTTTGGCATCGATGCCTTGAACAGGTGTGGATTCCATCATATCAAGCGCTTTACCTTTAGTTGGGTTCTCCAGCTGCGGAATATCAACAAGCACGATATCTCCAAGTTCTTTTTGCGCAAGCATCAAAGCAGTAGTAGCACCCGTAAAACCAGCACCAACAACAGTAATTTTATTACGTTTAATCGCCATGATCGAATTGCCTCCAGTAGCTTTTATTTGATCTCGCGAGTCTTGATCTTGTCGTTGATCTTGTCTGTACATGTTCTACAATCGCGACAGCGATTATTCAAAGCCGCATCAAGCGGCTCTCCTCGAACACAGCAAGCGTGCCAATAACGCAATGTGAAGCAGTCCGTTATTGGCGTAAGCCCCTGCCCAAGCACCTTCAAGGCGCTAGTCCAGCTCCCACGTCAGTCAAGAGGGATTCCAAAGGGCAAAGCCAAAGCCCTTGGGGTCCCTCTTCCAGGGGAATTTAGGGGGTCATTATCAACTATAGGTTTGCAATAATTTCATCAGCAAACGCCGAGCATTTCACTTCTTTAGCGCCATCCATCAGACGGGCAAAGTCATAAGTAACGGTTTTGTTGTTGATTGCTGTTTCCAGACCTTTGTAGATCGAATCAGCAGCTTCCTGCCAGCCAAGGTGCTCAAGGAGCATAACACCTGACAAGATAACCGAACCAGGGTTTACAACATCAAGGTCAGCATATTTAGGAGCTGTACCGTGAGTGGCTTCGAAGATCGCATGTCCAGTCAAGTAGTTGATGTTAGCGCCTGGAGCGATACCGATACCGCCTACTTGTGCAGCAAGTGCATCAGAGAGGTAGTCGCCATTCAGATTCAATGTAGCAATAACGTCAAAATCAGTAGGACGTGTCAGAACTTGCTGAAGTGCGATATCCGCAATTGCATCTTTAACAATCAGCTTGCCGGCAGCTTCTGCATCTTTCTGAGCTTTGTTCGCAGCTTCAGTGCCTTGAGCTTCTTTGATGCGGTCATATTCGCCCCAAGTGAATGTTTTGTCAGCGAATTCTTGTTCAGCCACTTCGTAACCCCAGTTTTTGAAGGCGCCCTCTGTGAATTTCATGATGTTGCCTTTGTGAACGAGTGTAAGGGATTTGCGGCCATGTTTCAGTGCATATTCAATAGCGGAACGCACAAGACGTTTCGAACCTTCAGCAGAAACCGGTTTAATACCGATACCTGAAGTTTCAGGGAAACGGATTTTGTTAACGCCCATTTCATTTTGCAGGAAAGCAATAACTTTCTTAACGTCATCGGAGCCTTCTTGATATTCGATACCTGCATAGATATCTTCTGTGTTCTCACGGAAGATGACCATGTCAACCAGCTCAGGACGTTTTACCGGTGAAGGCACACCGGTGAAGTAACGAACCGGACGAAGGCAAGTATACAGGTCAAGCTCTTGGCGAAGTGCAACGTTCAGGGAACGGATACCGCCGCCGATTGGCGTTGTAAGAGGTCCTTTGATCGCTACGATGTATTCACGAATTGCAGTCAACGTATCTGCCGGCAGCCATTCTCCGTATTCATTGAATGCTTTTTCGCCGGCAAATACTTCGTACCAAGCGATTTTTTTCTCGCCGTTGTATGCTTTTTCAACAGCTGCGTCAAGGACGCGTTTGGAAGCCTTCCAAATATCGCGGCCAGTGCCGTCACCTTCGATGAAAGGGATAATCGGGTTACTAGGAACGTTCAGAACACCATTGTCAATCGTGATTTTGTCGCCTTCTGTAGGCATTGCGAATTTTTCGAGCTGCATAGTTGTTCTCCTTTTAGAAATGAATTTGTAGTGATGAGGCTAAATGGACCCTAACATAGCATGACGGGAGCCAACTTTGGCAGCTTCATAGGCGCTGCTCGTTGACACCCCGTCAGGGCGGCGGCTTCCGCTAACGGATCAGCGAACCGTTTAACGTTGAGCGATTGGTGTTACCTCTTGATCCACTGGACCTGTATACTCGGCACGCGGACGGATTAGACGGTTGTTCTCGTATTGCTCAAGAATGTGGGCCGTCCATCCGGATGCACGGCTGATCGCAAAGATTGGTGTGAACAGATCGCGCGGAATTTGAAGCGTTGTATAAACAGAAGCGGAGTAGAAGTCAACGTTAGGCTTCAATCCTTTTTGACCTGTTACCAGCTCTTCAATCTTAACGGACATTTCATAAAGCTCCATGTTGCCTGTCAATTTACCAAGCTCACGGGACATCTTTTGAAGATGCTTTGCACGCGGGTCGCCGTTTTTGTAAACACGGTGGCCAAAGCCCATGATTTTCACTTTATTCGCAAGCTTCTCGTTGATATAAGGCTCAACGTTCGCAGACGATCCGATCTCTTCAAGCATAACCATAACCGCTTCATTAGCACCTCCGTGAAGAGGTCCTTTCAAAGCGCCGATTGCTGAAGTTACGCCGGAATAAATATCAGACAACGTCGCCACGGTAACACGTGCAGCGAATGTAGAAGCATTCAATTCGTGATCCGCATGAAGAACGAGTGCTTGGTCAAGCGCTTTAACAGCAACTTGATCCGGTTCTTGACCTGTCAGCATATAAAGGAAGTTGTAAGCAATGCTTACTCCCTGCTTAGGAGCTACCGGTTCTTTGCCTTCGCGAATACGGGCGAATGCCGCAATAAGCGTAGGGATTTGAGCCTGCAGCTTAATCGCTTTAAGAATGTTCGCTTCTTTGGACATGTCGTTTGCAGACGCATCGTACAAAGCAAGGCTCGAAACTGCTGTGCGCAGCGCAGCCATGGAATTCGTATCTTTAGGATAAAGTTTCAATTGGTCAATTACTCCGGCAGGTACTGCTGCCAATTCGCCAAACTGTTTGACCAGCTGATCCAGTTCAGACTGGTTAGGCAATTTGCCGTACCAAAGTAAATAAGCGACTTCTTCAAAAGAAGCATGTTCTGCCAAATCGTCGATATCAATACCGCGGTATGTCAACACGCCATCGATAATGGAACTAATTGAGGATGTCGTAGCGACAATGCCTTCTAGACCTTTGGTTGCTGTCATGTTTCTCTCTCCTTTTAGCTCGTTTAAATATACGTTGTAATCAAAGCAGCGGCAGTTCCCAGGGCACTGTAATGAACAATTGCCAGAGCGCTTCGAGCTCAATTGCTCATGACGTGGATAACAAAAAAGGGCTTCGGTTCCGTATCATCGTTCTAATCATATCGGATTTCGGCAGGGAAGTGAATAAAATTGGACATAAAAATGCTTTATCGGCATCATAAAGTTTTTTTCTGCCATAATTGGTGCGCAAATGCTGCCATTATTTTTCCCTAAATCACTCCAATTAATCCAACCAAAACATTTCTTTTTGCATCGAGCGGACAAGTGGTAATATGTACTTTAGCAGAAAAAATAAGTTTTTTAAAACCGGAGGCTTCTCATGACTGAACAACGCATCGGCATTATTGACATCGGCTCCAACTCCATTCGCCTAGTTGTATACGAGCGGACTGCAACTGGGGCACATCGTGTCATTGATGGAAGCAAACGTGCGGCTAGGCTGAGCGAACAAATAGATGACACCGGCGCCTTGCCCGATAAAGGAATTGATGAGCTGGTGGCGACCATTAACCATTTTCGCCTCATATGCGCTCATCATCGAACGGGACATATCCGTGCGGTTGCTACTGCTGCTGTCCGCAATGCCTCGAACCGGGAGTATTTGCTTCACCGCATAGAAGCCGAATCCGGTCTGCCTATTGAGCTGATATCCGGAGAGCAGGAAGCGGGCTACGGTTTCCTCGGCATGATCAATTCCATGGATATCAAAGACGGGTTTCTGATCGATATCGGCGGCGGCAGCACGGAGGTTTCTGTTTTCAAAGACAGAACGCTCGTACAGGCTGTCTCGTTTCCTTTTGGCTGCGTAAGCTTGACACGCCGTTTCTCCTCCAAAGGCGTAGTTTCGGAAGATCAGCTGCGGGCGCTTGAGAAGCTTGTCGCAGAAGCAGCGGAACGTGAAGGCTGGCTCAAATGGTCTCCTGGTCTGCCTCTGGTAGGTGTGGGCGGAACGATTCGGGCGCTTGGCAAAGTCCATCAGGCTCATGTCAGATATCCATTTGAAAGCTTTCACAACTACCCTATGTCAGGTAAAGACACCGATGATCTGTTCGAGCTGATCCGCAAAGAGCCGCTGGATAAACGCAACAAAATTCCCGGTCTGTCTAAAGACCGTGTTGATATTATCGTACCCGGCATTGCAATTCTGCGAACCATATACCGGATAATCGGGGCTTCCACGTATATCATTTGCGGTGCAGGCCTTCGGGATGGTCTGTTCTTCTCCACAAGATTTCCCGCAAAACCGCGTATGGATGACGTTCTGACCTACAGCGTAAACAATATCGCCGCCCTTCATCCAGAAGCGCCCCAGCAGCATATGATGCAGGTGAATAGAGCCGCTCTGCAGTTATACGATTCGCTGAAGCAGGAGCCCCCTGTCTTTCCCGGGCAGGCGAGGCTGTGGATGGATACCGCCTCGACCCTCTATCGTATCGGAGCCAGCATCGATTATAACGATTACACGAAACACACCTTTTACTTGATGATTAATTCCCATATGAACGGATTGACCCATAGGGAAATTCTGCTCTGTGCCGGAATAGCTTCTTACAAAAGCAAGAATCGGGCAAGGCAGCTGGCAGCGGCTTATAAGCCGCTGCTAAGCGAGGAAGACGTGATGATGATATGCCGGCTGGGTTCCCTGCTGCAGCTCGCTGTAGCGCTTGATAGGAGCCAGACGCAGGCCATCGGCCGCCTGGTGATCGAGAACACGGGCGGCAGGCTTCTTCTGCGTGCTGTTCGTGCCGATGGCTCACTCGCTGTAGAGCGCAAGGAAGTGGATACATTAGCCGGCGACTTCAAAAAAATGTGGGGCCTGACTCCCGTCCTCTTGCTGCCCGACTACAGGTAGCTCTTCCATTTACGAATTGTTTTCGCCTCGAACTGGCTTCTGAACGGCGGCAGCTCATTCCTTACAGGTACGTAATCGCCGCTAGGCTGCAGCTCACGTGATTTGATATTATCATTGAGGTTCAGCTGAAGCACATTCACAAGCATTTTACGCAGCCTTGCGTCAAACACAGGACACATCAGCTCGATCCGGCGGGTCAAATTCCTTGTCATCCAGTCTGCACTGGATAAGTACAGCTCTTCTTCTCCCCCATTAAGGAAATAGATAATCCGGGAATGCTCCAGATACCGGTCGACGATGCTAATGACTCGAATATTCTCGCTAAGCCCTGGAACTCCAGGTCTTAGACAGCATACACCGCGGATAATTAACTCAATCTTAACACCCGCTTGCGAAGCTTCGTACAGCTTATCGATCATCTCTTGATTCGATAGGCTGTTCATTTTTGCAATGATATGCGCCTTTCTCCCGGCAATCGCATGCTCCTTCTCCCGGTCGATTAAGCCAAACAGCTTCTGCTTCAAATCCGTCGGAGCAACGCCGAAGGCCTTCCATTCGTAAGGAGATGAATAGCCTGTGACCTCATTGAACAGCGCTGAGGCATCCGCACCTATGATCGGATGAGAGGTGAACAGACCAATATCTGTATAAAGCTTGGCCGTATTATCGTTATAATTGCCCGTACCGACATGGACATACCGGCGCAGCATATGCTGCTCTCTGCGAACGACAAGTGTGATCTTGGCATGTGTCTTCAAGCCGACCAGACCATAAACAACATGACAGCCTGCCTTCTCCAGCTGGCGCGCCCATGCAATGTTGCGCTCTTCATCGAATCTCGCCTTCAGCTCAACGACCACCGTAACCTGTTTACCGGCTTCGGCCGCTTTAGCTAGCGCTTGTACAAGAGCAGACTGGCCGCTGACACGATAAAGTGTCATTTTGATTGCCAACACATCCGGATCATGAGCCGCATCCGTCACGAAATCATTCACAGCATCGAAGGACTCATACGGATGGTACATCAATACATCTTCTTGCCGGAGCAGGGCGAACATATCATCCGTCTCCTCAAGCTCATGCGGATAAACAGGCTCGATACGGTCATATCTCAGCTGCTCGAAGCCTTGAAGAGAGCCGGCAAACCGCATTAGAAAAGTTAAATCGAGCGGTCCGTCAATCTCAATCATATTATCTCCCTGCTCGAGCTCTTCTTTAAGCATCTGAAGCGCATAGGGGTGCATCCCCTTTGCATACTCCAGTCTTACCGGCATCCCCCAGCGGCGGCGGCGCAGCTCCTTCTCGATCTCTTCGAGCAGGTCTTCCGCACCCTCTTCGTTTAACGTCAAATCCGCATTTCGCGTGAGACGGAACGGATTCACATCTATCATCGTATATCCATTAAATAGCGTATTAATATTACGTTCGATGAGATCCTCAAGAAGCAAAAAGTCCAGCTTCTTACTTGCAGGCCGTCCCGGAACGGGAACAAAACGCTGAAGAATGGAAGGAACTTGAACAATTGCGAAAAAAGGTTCTTCTTCAGGTGGCATATTTTCACGCCCGAGCAGTATGGCTAAATAGAGCTCTTTCGTATGAAGCAGCGGAAATGGACGGCTCTGGTCCACAGCCATCGGAGTGAGAACCGGGAATACGATTTCGTGAAAATACCGATCGACTGCTTCGAGCTGAGTGAGGTTCAATTCATCTATAGAGCGAAAGCAAATGCCTTCTCTTTCCAGTCCTCTCAGTACTTCGCGGTAGGTGCGATATTGATCAGCAACCATTTGGGAGGCCCGTTTCATAAGCCGTTTCCATAAACCGGCAGGTGTATAACCGGTAAAATCCTTCTTGGTATAGCCGGCTTTCATTTGATCCTGGATGCCTGCCACTCGGACACTCATAAATTCATCGAGGTTGCTGGACATGATGGATAGAAATTTAGCCCGCTCCAGCAGGGGAGTATTTGGATCCTGAGCCTCTTCGAGAACCCTTCGATTAAACTCAATCCAACTTAGATCGCGGTTGACATACTGGGACAATGGTTTATTCATGCGAATCCTCCTGATAAAAAAATGCCGAGTATCTCTATTATGTAGGTTCACTATTTGCAATATGTTATAGAATTGTAAATACAGCGTAAAGTCTGGGTTCTCATTTGCGTTTTATTGGTAAACATAAACCGGCATGTTACAATATGACATAGAATATTGTGCATGGATCGGCGCAGGCTTCACTTCGTGAAGCTCAGTAACAACTTCGTGAAGCTCAATAACGCTTTCGAGGCCAGCTTCACTTCGTGAAGCTCTGTAACGCTTTCGATGCCAGCTTCACTTCGTGAAGCTCTTACTAGGAGGGATCAAATGGACCGCATTGTTTGGAGGCGTATTGGCCGTTCACTGCTTGTTCTGCTGGGAATTGCAGTATTTGTACTTGCGCTCATTTATGTCACGCCGCTTGTTTATCCGTTCATAATCGGCTGGCTGCTTGCTTATTTTGTCAATCCGGTCGTTAACATGCTGACCCGGAAGCTTAAATTTCCGCGTTGGCTGGCCGTTTGCGTAACCCTTCTCCTGTTTGTAACCAGTGTGATTACGATTGCCACCGCTCTGGTCACCAAAATGGTCGTTGAGATCATTCATCTCTCCAAATCGCTCAATTCAACCATCGAATGGTGGCGGGAAAAGTTTCAGGCCATTATCGCATCGCCTGACATTCAAGATTTGATTGGCAAAGTCAATGACTTTTACAAGAACAACCCCAGCTATCATGAGACCATTAACGCACGCATTTCCAGCACCGCCAATCTGCTTGCAGAGACAAGTACATACGTGATTACTTTTATCTTAAACGGAGTCGTCAATTTGATCTCATCTCTGCCTAATGTGGCGACCATTATGGTCGTCGTGATGCTCGCCGCTTTCTTCATCGGCAAGGATTGGTACCGTCATCTTCACAAAATGAAGGATTGGTTCCCTGACGGCATCCGGAAGTCAACAAACGCAGTTTGGACAGATTTGCAAAAAGCATTGTTCGGTTATTTCCGCGCCCAATTCATTATGATCTCTATTACTGCGGTTGTTGTCATTATTGGCCTGTCGATTCTGCGGGTCGATTATGCCATATCCATCGGTTTGCTCATCGGACTTGTCGATCTGCTCCCTTATCTGGGTGTAGGAGCTGCCATGGTACCATGGATCGCTTTCACCTTTATCTACGGCGACATTAAGCTTGGTATTGGATTATCGATTCTATATGGCGTCATTCTCGTTACAAGACAAATTCTGGAGCCGAAGGTTCTGGCCAGCAGCGTTGGACTGGATCCTCTCCCGACTCTTATCGCGATGTTTGTCGGACTGAAACTCTTTGGCGTCATAGGTCTTATTATTGGACCCGTATCGCTCGTTATTCTGTCCGCTATTCATAGGGCGAATGTATTTAAAGACTTATATGCCTTTATTATGAAGGGCGCTGCCAAATAAATCCATTCAAAGCAGTTCCTGCTGTGATCAGGTCAACGCCGATCATCCTTGGGAGCTGCTTTTTATTTTACCTTCTTCGGATGATGAAGGATCCATTACGAAGCTTCTTCTCCAGAAACCGCAGCATCTGAAGACGATAGAACGGGCGGGTGAGCGGGAATAATAAGGTAATACCGACAATATCGGTCAGAAACCCCGGAAGCATGAGCAGCAAACCGCCTATGAGCACACATAATCCGTTAAGCATTGCATGGCCTGGAGGCTGACCGGACTGAAGCTGCTGCTGCACATCCAATAATGCCTTGCGGCCTTCTGATCTTGCAAATTGTGCACCTGCAAAGCCGGTTAACAGAATCAATAAGAATGTCGCCCAGCCGCCAATCCAATGTCCCATCTTGATAATGCCCCAAATTTCTACGGCAGGTATGATAATAATTGCCGCTATTATCCATCTCAGCATGCTAATTACCTCCCTCGATTACAAGCGTCCCGTCGGCTGCAGGCGCAAGCAGCCTGTGCAGCTCAGGCATAGCTTTGTCCAGACGCGAAGGCTTAAACTGCGCATTCACCCATACATGCTTCGTACCGCCTTTGACCAGCAGCTCGCCTGCCGGCTCAGCTCCTAACCATAACTTAGGCAGGCCTGCTTCTTCGCCTACGCTTATTCGTCTGACTTCAGAACGGAACGATATCCGAATCGGTGAGAAGCTCTCGATGGCGGTGCAGACCACAACAAGATCATCATAGCGGGCTGGCGATACATAGCTGCAGGACAAATCAACTACCGGAAGCAGCATCCCCGCTTGCTCGATCTTTTGATAAGACATCCCAAGCGTTCTTACGAACTCCGTACGGCCAATTTCAAACCAGGTCACATAGTTCCCGTGAAATACGACTCCCATTTGATCGGTTTCTTGATATCTCACTCTGAGTGCATGCAAATGCCATATCGCAGCATCCGGCTCTGTCAATCTCATCACAACCTTCCCAACACTTAATAGGCATAAGATGAACAAAAGCGACGGTGCCCTCGCACCATCGCCCCTGTATGTGTATTGTCAAAGCTCGATATTCTTGCTCAGGTTTCTTACAGCACTTTTGCTTGACCGGAGTAGATAATTCCCACTTCCGCATATACCGTTACTTCTGAACCGTCATGAAGAAGTTCAAGAGCGTGCTGTACGCCAAGAATGACTGGGATACCCAGATTCAAAGCTACGATCGCAGCATGGCTCGTGATTCCGCCCTGCTCCGTAATAACAGCTGCAGCTTTTTGAATCGCCGGCATATACTCCTTGTCCGTCGAAACGGTAACTAGAATGGAGCCTTCTGTTGTTTTTTGGATCGCTTCCTGCGGCGTACGTGCCACGACTACTCTTCCTGTCGCGCTTTGCGTACCGATACCTTGTCCTTTTGCGATCATTTCACCGACCGTGTGGATCTTGATTAAGTTCGTGGAACCTGAACGCCCCACCGGTACACCAGCAGTAATAATAACCGTATCACCTAATTTAACGTTACCGGAATCAATTCCGCCGCGAACCGCGATATCGAACATTTCATCCGTTGTTTCAGCCGATGTTCCAAGCACTGGAACAACACCCCAAGTCAATGCAAGACGGCGCATGACAGGCTCAATAGGCGTTACAGCAATAATTGGCGATTTCGGACGGTATTTGGATACCATACGGGCCGTATATCCGCTCTCAGTTGAAGTGATAATCGCTTTGGCCTGCAGATCCAATGCGGAATTAGCTACCGCTTGGCTGATTGCTTCTGTAACCGTTGTTTGCTGCGCATTGGCCTGCTTCGTGAAAATCTCACGGTAGTCAAGAGCGGATTCCGCACGAACGGCGATACGGGACATCGTTTGAACGGATTCAACCGGATATTTACCGGCAGCAGTCTCGCCTGAGAGCATAATTGCATCTGTACCGTCAAATATCGCATTGGCTACGTCGCTTGCTTCTGCGCGGGTTGGACGCGGGTTGCGCTGCATGGAATCGAGCATTTGAGTTGCTGTTATAACCGGTTTACCTGCGCGGTTACATTTTTGAATCATTTGTTTTTGAACGAGCGGCACTTCTTCAGCCGGAATTTCTACGCCCAAATCACCGCGCGCAACCATCAAACCATCAGAAACTGCTAGAATCTCGTCAAGGTTATCGACACCTTGCTGGTTTTCGATTTTGGAGATGATTTGGATATGGCTGGCATTATGCTTCTCAAGAAGCTCGCGGATTTCAAGCACGTCCGTCGCTTTACGGACAAAAGAAGCTGCAATGAAATCAACATTTTGTTCAATACCGAACACGATGTCATTGGCATCCTTCTCCGTGATACCAGGCAGGGAGATATGCACTCCCGGAACATTGACGCCCTTCTTGCTTTTGACCGGACCGCTGTTCACAATGCGGCAGTGAATTTCTGTGCCTTCAATGCTCTCAACGGTAAGGCCGATCAAACCATCATCGATTAGGACCGTCGAACCCACATGAACATCAGCAGGCAAATTGGAGTACGTAACCGGAATGCGGCTGCGGTCCCCTATGATTTCTTCAGTTGTCAGTGTAACCGTTTCGCCTTGTACAAGTTCAAACTCATCCGCCAGCTTGCCAAGACGAATTTCAGGACCCTTCGTGTCAAGAAGGATCGCTACGGTTGTGCCAAGCTCGCTGCATGCTTGACGAATGTTCTTGATCCGGTTGCCATGCTCTTCGAAATCACCATGCGAGAAGTTAAGACGAGCTACGTTCATTCCGGCGTTGATAAGCTTCTTGGTGTTTTCAAGTGATTCACTTGATGGTCCGATTGTACAGACAATTTTCGTTTTGCGCATAATTAAATTCCATCCTCCATTTGGTACAGCTGTGACTTTAATTTGTATGATTTAAGCTTGTACTGTACAAGCATATATCTCTAGACTTGTGCCGACTCGACAGACTTGACAATCTCCGCGGATGTTTCAGTCGATACAGCCGGCGATTTAAACTTGCCTACCTTACGGAATTTCTCATAGCGATCCGCAATCAGCTGATCGGCAGATAGCTTAGAGAGCTCCTCCAGATGGCGCCAGACCGCTTCCTTGATTGTCTCGGCTTGTACGGCCAAATCACGATGCGCACCGCCCTGAGGCTCGGCTATAATTTCTTCGACGATACCAAATCCAACAAGGTCTTCCGCCGTGATTTTCATTACGGATGCCGCTTCATCTGCACGGGATGCATCTTTCCACAAGATTGAAGCTGCACCATTAGGCGAGATAGCGGAATAAATCGCATTCTCAAGCATCAGGACCCGGTTGCCTACACCCAATGCCAAAGCACCGCCGCTACCGCCCTCGCCAATAACCACGCAGATAATGGGAACTCCCAATACCGCCATCTCACGGAGGTTTCTTGCGATAGCCTCGGATTGACCGCGTTCTTCTGCCGTATTGCCCGGATAAGCGCCCTTCGTGTCGATGAACGTCACGATCGGACGGTTGAATTTATTCGCCTGCTGCATGAGCCGCAGTGCTTTACGAAACCCTTCCGGGTGGGGACTGCCGAAGAAACGGGCAATGTTGTCCTTCGTATCTTTGCCCCGTTGATGGCCGATTACCGTAACGGGAACACCATTCAGCTTTGCTAAACCGCCGACAATCGCAAGATCATCCGCAAACAGCCGATCCCCGTGAAGCTCAATGAAATCACTGAAGATGGTGTGAATGTAGTCAAGCGAAGTGGGACGGCTGTGGTGACGCGCCAAATGCATCTTCTGTGCCGGCGTCAGCTCGCTGTAAAGCTTTTCTTGCTGATTCTTGCATTTTTCTTCCAGAAGATTAATCTCATCTGTAAAATCAATGCCTGATTCCAAACTGATTTTCTTCAGTTCTTCGATTTTCTTTCGCGTCTCGTTAAGCGACTTTTCAAACGGCAACTCACCCGCCATGGGCGATATCCCCCTTTACAGCATGCATTTCAAGCAGCTTTGTAAGTAGTGACTTCAGCTCTTTGCGATGCACAACTTTGTCAAGTTGGCCATGCTGCAGGTTGAACTCAGCGGTCTGAAAATTATCAGGGAGCTTCTGACGAATCGTCTGCTCAATGACCACCCGGCCGGCAAAACCGACCAGAGCGCCGGGCTCGGCCAAATTGTAATCGCCCAGCATGGCAAAGCTCGCGGAAACACCGCCCGTCGTCGGATCCGTCATAACGGAAATGTAGAGCCCTCCGTCACCTTGGAACTTCGCCAGGGCGGCGCTTGTCTTCGCCATTTGCATTAAACTCAGAATGCTTTCCTGCATTCGGGCGCCGCTCGAGGTTGAGAAAATAATCATCGGCAGCTTCTTCGCATGGGCTTGTTCGATGGCGCGCGTGATTTTCTCGCCGACAACGGATCCCATGCTCCCTGCAAAAAAGTCAAAGCTCATGAAAGCAGCGACGACCGGCAATCCGCCGATCGTCCCTTGTCCCGTAATAACCGCATCCCGTAATCCGGAGCTCTTCTTCTGAGCCTCCAGCTTGCCTGCATAACCTGGAAATTGAAGAGGATCTTCGGATTCCAGTTCAGCATCAAACTCTTCGATTCGTCCTTCATCCAAAGTGACGGCTATTCGTTCTCTGGCATTCAGACGAAAATGATGTCCGCAGCTGGTACAAACTTTGAGATTCTTCTCAATCTCTTTACTGAATTGAATATTGCCGCATTTAGGGCATTTCGACATTAAACCTTCAGGAATATCCGGCTTCGTGCGCGGCTGCTGTCCGGAAGGGATTGTCGCATATTTTCTTTTATGAAATAAGTCCTTGAACACAAGTGACACCTCTTTGGGGGCGCAGTAGTTTGAAACTATCTTTGCGAATTCAAAATATGGTTAAGTACTTCCTGCACTTCTTCAAGTTCTCCCGACGGGACCAAAATTTCAAACTGCTGTTTGGACATATTGATCGGTCGAATCTTAACGAGAAACCCTTCCTGGGTCAGCCGGTTTTTGATGCTCTCCGCAATTTTTGCCGTCGGCGCGATATAGATAACCGTCCACATGAAAGGAACCTCCTGAGCATAATTAGAAAATCGATCCGCAGCATGAGCGTGAGAGCAGGCATCGTCACACAAACTCATGGTATCTAGGCATATGATGTCATAATGATACCATATGTTTTGTTTTAATCGCAACGGCACAAGATTGGAAACGAGGAGAGCGCTTTTTTCCGAATCGGTATCTTCCGTTTTCTTGGGGAAATTTCAGGACAGACCGTACCGGTTGGCCTTGGGATCCTGATGAGCAATTCGGGCGGAAGCGGCAGCGGCAAGACCCGCTACGAGATCGTCCAGAAAAACATGGACATGCCTGCCCTTCTCATTGAGCTTGCGAATAATGCCCGGCTTTACTTTATCCAAATAACCGAAACTTGTTAAGCCGATCATGCCGTAGACATTCGTAATGCCCATCGCTAACGTCTCATCCACACCGTACAAGGATTCATCGGCTTCCATAATGGCCTGAAGTGGCTCCGGGAGAAGCTTGCGCTCCGCTAATTCATCAAGTGCAATACCGGTAAACAGCACATACTGCACCTCTCGTTTATTCAAGACCGCCAAAACGCTCTCTTCACATTCTTGTAACGTCAGGTCCGGATTATACGGCAGCTGCAGCGTCCAAACGATATCCGCTACATCACCGACTGTCACACCTCGTCTTTCAAGCCACTTCTCCATCTCGGACGCCATGGATTCATCTCCCCGCATCAGCTTGTACGAAATGCAGGGAGATCGACCAAAATGAAAGCCTGGTCTGCCCGCTTTAATTCGTTCAAGCAGTGAATTCGGATTTTCACCTATACCATAGGCCAATGTATGATGAAAGCTCCGTGTCTCCTAAATGTATGCGGACTGGGAAAAACATGTGCATGTCAAATTTTGTGCATATATCCAAGAGCAAGGCAGACGGTTCTCAGGAGATCTATCTATTTAACCACAGCTGAACCCTTTCCGAAAATCGTTTCGATTTGGACAAGCAGCTGAGGGGATGGCTTTATGCGGTAAGCATCGCTCAGTACCACCGTTTTCTGTTCGCTTTCGTAGAACAGAACGGTTTCAAGCGCTCCGGCACTGCCTGCCAGGAGCGACTTAAGCTGCTCCAGCGCGGCCGGCTTATCGCGGCCGGCCGCGAGCTTGACGTAAAGCCGCTGCTGCCGCTTCCCTTGCACAGCGGCTTTCACAGGCGGCGCTGCCGCTGCTGCGGCGCTGCTGCGCGGGCCCGCAGCAGGAGCTGGCCGCGCCGCTCCGGCTGCGCCGGAGGCCTGCGGCGCAACCGCCGAAGGCGCCGCGGGCCGCGCTGCGGCTGGCCCGCCTG